>DATCCI010000032.1:0-9732 GCA_036511415.1 Acidimicrobiia bacterium | reverse complement strand
CGAAGCGAAGTGCCGGTAGAAAGCCTGGTTCGACAGCCCCGCGGACTTGACGATGTCGCGCACCTGCGGGTCGATGTCGCCCGTCGTGCGCATCACCGAGAATGCGGCGTCGATCAAGCGGCGGACCTCCGCCGCGTAGTGCCCGCGCCGCTCGGCCAAGGTGGCGTCAGCCAGGCGCTCTTCGACCGGAACGACGTTCTGCACTCCGGGAACAGTATTCCGCCAGACCCCCGCCCCACAACCCCCATCTGTTGGGCGCGTTTCCGGGTCGTACAGGCCTGTTTCGCGCCCATCTGTTGGTGCCGTTTCCGGGTCGTACGGGCCTGTTTCGCGCCCGGCTGTTGGTGCCGGTTTCAGGGGGTTGACTGGATGCGGTTGACGATGAGGGCGCGTTGGACCTGGCCGGTCGCCGCGGTGCGGGGGAGGGCATCGACGATCGCGAGGCGCCGGGGGTGTTTGAACGGGGCGAGACGGCCGGAACAGTACGACCGGAGCGCGTCGAGGTCGGGCGCAGACGTTCCCGCCCGCACGACGACGACCGCGGTCACGACTTCCCCCCACTGCGGGTCCGCGACGCCGACGACCGCGACGTCGCCGATCGCGGGGTGGGACCGCAGCACCTCCTCGACCTCGGGCGGCGCGACCGTCTCGCCGCCGGTTCGGATCACGTCTCGCGCCCGCCCGATGATCGACAGGTAGCCATCCTGGTCGAACGCACCGAGATCGCCGGTGTGGTACCAGCCGTCGCGCAGGGCCTCGGCCGTTGCTGCGGGGTCGTCGAAGTACCCGTCCATCAAGAACGGGCTCCGCATCACGACTTCACCTTCGTCGGTAAGGCGGACGTCGACGCCCGGTTGCGCGATCCCGACACTGCCCGGCTTGCGGAACAGGTCTGCGTCGCCGAGCTGCACGCCGGGCCCGGCCTCGGTCGATCCGTAGAAGACGCGGGTCCGGGTGTGGGGGAGCGCGTCCTTGATCGCGCGCAACAGCTCGGGTGGAGTGACGGAGGTCCCGGTGTCGGCCTCTTCGAGGGCCGACAGGTCGAACTTCTCGACGCCGTGCTCGAGGATGCGAGACCAGACCGCGGGAATGCAGTAGAGGCGCGCCGCTCGGTGGCGCACGGTCGCGTGCAACAGCACCTCGGCATCGGGGGTGCGCACGAAGTGCACCGGCCGTCGCCCCTGCCACGCGCCCATCGCGATCGTCCAGCCCGCCATGTGGAAGAGCGGGAACATGCAAACCGTTCCCGCGCCGCCGGCGGTCGTCGTCGCGCCGACGTAGGTGCGCAGCCAGTTGGTCCGGTGCGACAGCACCACGCCCTTCGGCTGTCCGGTACTGCCGCTCGTGAAGAAGATGACGTGCGGGTCGCGCTCGTCGAGGTCTGCCGTGACGGGCGCGTCGCCGGCGCCGGTCGGAACCTCGGGCGAGAAGGGCACGTCTACCCGAGCGGCGAGGTCGGCGGCGGCTTCGGCGTGCTCCGGACCGCACAGGAGGAGCCGCGGCCGGGCATACGCGGCGACCGGTGCGAGCTCTTCGACGGATGCCCGCGCGTTCAGCGGTGCGAACACCGCGCCGATCTTCGCCAACGCCGCGAACACGGGTACGGCCTCGATCGAGGTGTCGCCCCACCAGAGCACTCGGTCGCCGCGCCCGACCCACAGTCCCCGCAGTCCGTGCGCGACGCGATTGGCCCGACGGTCGATCTCGCCGAAGGTCATCGCGTCGTCGTCGACGGTCGCCGCAACCGTGTCGGGCGCGACCCGGGCGGCGTTGGCGAGCATCTCGGCGATGTGGAGCACGCCGCAATATCGCACGGTCCGGACCGACTTGCTTGTCGACAAGAGTTGTTGTTAGTATGTCACTGTCATGAAGGACACCGAGTCGCTCACCACGATCTTCCGAGAGCAGGGCCTCCGGGTGACACCGCAGCGCCAGGCGATCTTTCGCCTGCTCGAGGGCGACGACTCGCACCCGACGGTGGAGTCGTTGTTCGACCGTGCGCGTGCCGACATGGCAACGATCTCGCTGAAGACCGTGTACCAGACCGTGCACGACCTCGAAGCGCTGGGAGAAGTGCGCGTCCTCGATCTGGGTACTGGCAGCGTACGCGTCGACCCGAACGTCGAGGACGAACATCACCATCTCCTGTGCACCGCGTGCGGACGCGTGCGCGATCTGCCCGTGGAATTCGCCGGCTTGCACGTGCCGATTCGCTACCGGCGCGATTTCACCGTCGACGACGTCCAGGTCATCTTCCGCGGCCGCTGCGACGACTGTTCCGATCGAATCTGACCAACAAGGAGCCACATCGATGCCCGATCTCAAGGGAAGCAAGACGCACGAAAACCTGAAGGAGGCGTTCGCGGGGGAGAGCCAGGCCAACCGCCGCTACCTCTATTTCGCGCAGAAGGCCGACGTCGAGGGTTACCCGGATGTGGCCGCGCTGTTCCGCTCGGTCGCCGAGGGAGAGACGGGACACGCCTTCGGACACTTCGATTTCCTCGCCGAGGTCGGTGACCCGGTCACCGGAGTCGCGGTCGGTGCGACCACCGACAACCTTCAGTCGGCGGTCACGGGCGAGACCTATGAGTACACCGAGATGTACCCGGGCTTTGCACGTACTGCACGCGACGAGGGCTTCGAGGAGATCGCGGAGTGGCTCGAGACGCTCGCGCGTGCGGAGAAGAGCCACGCCGGGCGGTTCCAAGCGGGCCTCGAGAACGTTTCCTGAGTCGCGTCCCGCCCGTCGAAATCCGGTTGAACGAGTTCGGCCCTGGGGACGGTCTCCGGGGCCGAACTCGTCGATCCCCTCCCCCCGTCGATCGCGGAGCTGACGATGGCGCAACATCTCTACGATCCGCTCGACCCTGCGTGGTTCGACGTCGACGCGACGCGCGCCGAGCGCGATCGGACCTTCCGCATCTGCACTGATTGCCGGATCTGCGTGAAGCTGTGTCCGAGCTTTCGCTCACTGTTCGAGATGATCGACGACCTCGGCGGAAGCGAGCAGGCGGGCGAGCTGAGCGGTACCCAGCACAAGCGCGTGATCGACGAGTGCTACCAGTGCAAGCTCTGCTACGTGATCTGCCCGTACACGCCGGATCAGCAGCAGGAGTGGCGGATCGATTTTCCGCAGCTCATGCTCCGTTCGATCACGGTGCAGGGCAGAGCCGGCGAGGTGTCGCGTTCGGCCCGGCTCCTTGCCCGGACCGACGAGCAGGGCAAGCTCGCGACGACCTTCGCACCGGTGGTGAACGCGACCGCAAGGCTTCGGCCGGCGCGCATCGCAATGGAGAAGGTGACGGGCATCGCGCGCGGCCGGCTCCTGCCGACGTTCGATCGCGTGAGATTCTCGAAGTGGTTCCGCGGGCGTGATCAAACGCCGCCGCCCGGCAGTGCAGGGGTCGACCGAGGCCCGGTGGCGCTGTTCCCGACGTGCCTGGTCGAGTACCAAGAGCCGGCGATCGGCCGCGCCGCCGTCGCCGTCCTCGAGCGTAACGGGTTCACGTGCGAAATGCCCGAGGGCCAGGTGTGTTGCGGGATGCCGTGGCTCGACGCAGGCGACGCCGACAAATTCCGCGAGGCCGCGCAGCGCAACGTCACCGCGTTGCTGCCGAGTGTCGAGGCCGGCCGATCGATCGTCGTTCCCCAACCGACGTGCGCGTACACCATCAAGGAGGAGTACCCCGCCTTCCTCGGTACCGACGAGGCGCGCAAGGTCGCCGCGGCGACGTTCGACGGATCCGAGTTCCTGATGAACGAACACAAGACACGGAAGCTCGACACGAACTTCTCGGGCCAGATGTACGAGTCGATCGTCTGGCACTCGGCGTGTCACTACCGCGCGCAGCAGATCGGGCCGCGGAGCTCTCAGCTCATGCAGCTCACCGGCGCCAAGGTGCAGATGATCGAGCGCTGCAGTGCCATCGACGGCACGTGGGGATTGCGCGCCGAGAATGTCGAGCTCGCCCGTCGGGTCGCGAAGCCGTTGTTGGAGAAGGTCCGGGAGTCGGGTGCGCAGCTGGTTGCGGGCGACTGCCAACTCGCCAACGTCGCGATCGAAGAGGGAACCGGCAAACGGCCGATCCACCCGCTGCAGGTCCTGGCCCGGGCGTACGGGCTCGAGGAGTGGTGATGCGGAAGCTGACCGTCGACGACATCCTCGACATGCGTGCGTACGAGCGAGAACGCGACGAGCTCCGACGCGGCATCATCGACCTGAAGCAGATCCGCCGGGTCGCGCTCGGACCGATCATGACGGCGGTGTTCGAGAACACGGCCACCATGCGCTGGCAGGTCCAGGAGATGGCGCGGGCGGAGCGAATGTTGAGCGACGAGCAGATCGCCCACGAGGTCGAGACCTACAACCAGCTGATCCCCGACGCCGGCGAGCTCTCGGCAACCCTGATGATCGAGCTGACGTCCGAGCCCGCGCTGCGCGAGTGGCTGCCTCGTCTCGTCGGCATCGAACACCACGTCGCAGTCGTCCTGCCGGACGGGACGCGCGTGGTCGGTGCGCCGTCGGCGGAGGACGAGATGCGGCTCACCCGCGACGACATTACGGCGGCCGTGCATTTCTTGCGGTTCCATTTCACCGCGTCCGACGTCGAGATGTTCGCGAGCGGGCCCGTCCACATCGTGGTCGATCATCCCGAGTACGACCAGGATGTCGTGCTCACACCCGACCAACACGCCGAGCTGCTCTCCGACCTTCACGACCAGTCGTAGCGAGGCCCGTCGTAGCGAGGCCCGTCGTAGCGCGATCCGTCCTGGGTAGCCTCTCCCCATCCAGCTCAGCATCCGCGTTCGCCGCCTCGATCCCGACGTTCCGATGCCCGCGCGGCAGCACCCGGGAGATGCGGGCTACGACCTGACGGCCCGCGCCGCCGCCCGGCTCGAGCCGGGAGGCGGTCGAGCCCTCGTGCCCACTGGCATCGCGATCGCGATCCCCGAGGGATACGCCGGCTTCGTGCAGCCGCGGTCGGGTCTGGCCCTGCGTCACGGCGTGACCTGTCTGAACACTCCGGGATTGATCGACGCCGGTTACCGCGACGAGATCAGCGTGTTGCTCGTGAACCTCGATCCCGGCGTTCCGTTCGACATCGGCCCCGGCCATCGCATCGCGCAGCTCGTGATCCAGCGGGTACAGGATGTCGCGTGGCGCGAGGTCGAGGCACTCGACGACTCCGCGAGGGGCACGGACGGGTGGGGATCGACGGGCCGGCGCTGACGTCGCAGTTGTAGGGTCGCCCGATGCACGATCGCAGATTCCGCTTCGGCGTCGCCTGCAGCAAGGGCCGGTCGCGCCACGACTTCACGGAGCTCGCACGCAAGGCCGAGGCGCTCGGGTACTCGACGCTCTTCGTCCCCGACCACTTCGTCGAGCACGACCTCGCGCCGACGGTTGCGCTCGCGCACGCGGCCGCGGTGAGCGATCAGCTGCGCGTCGGCACCTTCGTGCTCGGCAACGACTACAAGCATCCCGTCGTTTGCGCGCGAGAGATGGCATCGCTCGACCTGCTCTCCGACGGTCGCCTGGAGCTCGGCATCGGCGCGGGCTGGATGACGGCCGATTACGAGAAGGCGGGTATCCCGCTCGATCGGCCCGGCGTGCGGATCGCGAGGCTCGCCGAGGCGATCACGGTCATGAAGGGACTGTTCGCGCCGGGTTCGTTCACGTTCCACGGTGATTACTACCGGGTGACGGATCTCGACGGCATGCCCAAGCCCGTGCAGCAACCGTTGCCCTTCTTCGTCGGTGGCGGCGCGCCGAAGATCCTCGCGCTCGCCGCGCGCGAGGCGCAGATCGTCGGTATCAACGCCAACCTCCGGTCGGGCGACGGCACCTCGCCCGATGCGGCGCGCTCGATGACGCCGGAAGCGACCGACCGGAAGATCGGTTGGGTACGTGACGCGGCGGGGGACCGGTTCGACGATCTCGAGCTGCAGGCGCTCGTCGGGTTCGTATACGTCACCGACGATTCGAAGCGGGTTCTCGAAGGCATCGCGAACGCGTTCGGGGTCTCCGTCGAGGACGCGCGCGTCGCGCCGCCGTGCCTCGTCGGCAGCGAGGACGAGATCGTCGCGTCGCTCGAGGAACGGCGCGAGCGCTGGCAGATGTCGTATCACGTCGTCGACGACGTCGCGATCGACACGTTCGCACCGATCGTTGCACGCCTGGCGGGAAAGTAGGGGACCATGAAGCCGTTCCGATTCGGAGTGCAGGTCTCGCAGGTGGGTTCGGCGTCGGAGTGGCGCGACAAAGCTCGCAAACTCGAAGACCTCGGATTCTCGACCCTGTTCATGCCCGACCACTTCGGACCGGAGCTCGCGCCGCTTCCCGCGATCGCGATGGCTGCCGCGCACACGACCACCCTGCGGGTCGGCTCGCTGGTGTTCGACAACGACTACAAACATCCGGCGATCCTCGCCAAGGAAGCCGCGACCATCGATCTCCTGTGCGACGGTCGGCTCGAGCTCGGCATCGGCGCCGGTTGGATGCGGACCGACTACGACCAGCTCGGGCTCCCGTACGACCCGCCGGCCGTGCGCGTCGATCGCTTCGAAGAGGCGTTGCACGTCATCAAGCAGTGCCTCACCGGCGAGCAGTTCACTTATCACGGCGAGCATTACCGCATCACCGACTACGCGGCGTGGCCCAAGCCCGTGCAACAGCCGCGACCGCCGCTGCTGATCGGCGGCGGCGGCAAGCGTGTCCTCTCGATCGCGGCGCGCGAGGCCGACATCGTCGGCATCAATCCGAACCTGCGCGCCGGGGAGATCGGACTCGAGGCCGCCAAGGACTCGCTCCGCGAGCAGACCGACCGCAAGGTGCAGTGGATCCGCGACGCCGCCGGCGCTCGGATCGACGACATCGAGATCCAGATGCGGTTCTTCGTCACGAGGGTGACGCCCGATCGAATGAAGCTGGCCGAGGCCCTCGCACCCTCGTTCGGCGTCTCGGCGGCGGAGGCGCTCGAGTCGGGCGCGGCGCTCGTCGGTACCGAGGACGAGATCGCGGAGCAGCTGCATCGCCGTCGAGAGAAGTGGGGCCTCTCGTATGTGGTGGTCGGCGACGAGAACGTCGACGAGTTCGCACCGATCGTCGCCAAGCTCGCCGGTACCTAGCTCTCGGATCGGGCGAAGCGCTCCGGGATCCAGGTCGCGAGGCGTTCGCGCACCTCGGACGCGGCTTGCGTCAGGAGATGTCCCGTGCCGGGAAGCAGCACGACCTCGCCGTGACCTGCGAGCATCTGTACGACGGTGCTCGTCTCAGGGGGCAGGATCTCGTCGTCGGTGCCGTGCAGCAGGAGCAACGGCGTGGAACCGAGCTCCGATGCGTGCTCGCATCCGGCCGATTGCGTTGCCAGCGTCACCACGCCGCGGCAATGCGCCCCGAGCACCATTCCCGCCTGGATCGCCACCGCGCCGCCGAACGAGTGGCCGATGAAGACGAACCCGCGACCACCTGTCCGGCTCGCCAGATCGGCGACCGCGGCGAGGTCGTGCACACACCGCGAGAGGTCGTTGGGTTTGCGGTAGCCGACGCGCAAGGTCGCGATCCCGTGCGTATCGGCGAGCTCGCAACCGAGCGCGTGGTAGAGGCCGTGGGCGGGTCCGAGCAGGCTGCCCATCCCGCCGCCACACGTCACCACGACGTCGGGCGCGTCGCGCGCGCCGTGCCAGAGCACGGTGAGCAGCCCGTGCAACGTGTAGATCTCGAGGTGTGCGAACCCGGGCGCGATCTCGACTTCTTCGACGACGAGCGCCTCGAGCAATTCGAGGGGCGAACGCGGTTCGCCGACGCTCACAACATCGACTTCAGCAGTGCCCGCGTCCGCGTGCGCTCCTCTCGCGACCCGTAAACGGAAGCGACGTACTCGGTGACGCCGGCGTCGGCCAGCGCGCGAACGTGCTTCTCGACCGCTGCGTCGTCGCCGACGATGGCCACGTCGGCCGGTCCTTCGGCGCCCTCGCGATCGAGCATGGCCCGATACGACGGTAGGAAGCCGTAGACCTGGAAGTCGCGTGCCGCGCGCGCGCGCGCGGCATCGATGTCGTTGGTGACACAGATCGGCAGCGAGCTCGCGATCTGCGGTGCCGGGCGTCCGGCCGCCGCGGCGGCGGCATTGATGATGGGGACGGTGTGCGACGCGAGCGTGGCCGGGCCCGTCATCCAGGTCACCGTACCGTCGGTGACCGTGCCGGCGAGCTTGAGCATCTGCTCGCCGAGCGCGGCGACGAGTACCTGACACGGGATGCGCGGCTCGACGCCGATTGATGCTTCGGTGCGGATGGTCTCGCCCTTGAACGAGGCCTTCCCGTCGTGGATGAGCGGCATGAGCACCGACAGGTACTCGCGCATGTGCCGGACCGGCTTGTCGAACGACAACCCGAACATGCCCTCGATGACGAGTTGGTGCGACAGGCCGATGCCGAGCACGAAGCGGCCACCACTTGCGGCCTGCACGGTGAGCGCCTGTTGCGCCATCGTCAGCGGGTGGCGGCTGTAGGTCGGCACGACCGCGGTGGCGAGCGAGATGCGGGGGACCTCGCGGCCCACGACCGCGAGCACGCCCATCGCGTCGAGGGCGAAGATCTGGGGGAGCGCGTACGACGCGAAGCCGTCCGCCTCGGCGCCCCGGGCGTCGGCCACCACCTCGTCGATCGTGCGCCCGGCGGTGTCGCCTCCGAAGATGCCGATTTTCATCGACCCGGAGGCTAGTTGTGGTCGGCGGCCCGCACGAGTGTGGCTTGTATACTCGCGGGCCTACGCGGACGTGGCTCAGCTGGTAGAGCACAACCTTGCCAAGGTTGGGGTCGCGGGTTCGAATCCCGTCGTCCGCTCCAAGCGCAGTCGTATAAGGTGCAGGTCAGCGGTCCTCCGGGGCCGCTGCTTTACGTTCGCGACCATCGCAATCCGGGGCTCGGGCCGCGGTGGGGCCGCGGGAGTGGACGTCGGTCGGGCCGATCGGAATCTGGGCGGTCATTTACTGGACCGTTGTCATCGCGTTGATCGGGTTGGTGCTGGCGCTCCCGCTCTCGATCGCGATGGCCTTGTTCATCAACGAGTACGCGCCGAGCGCGTTCAACGACGAACCCGATTCACGTCCGCGCCGTGAGCGCCTGCTGGATGCTTTCCCGGGCGCCTTCCGGGGACGTCGGGCCGTCGAACTCGACGATCGCCCATAATGCCGCGGTCGTCGGCTGGTGACCGTCGGCGCATAGTACGTACACACCGTCGGTCACCCTGTGGAACCCGACGGCGAGGCGCGTGTAGTCGACGCGCAGGAACCGTGCCGCGATCCGTAGCAGCGGGTAACCGCCGCCGGGGTGTGTGAGGCTCCACCGGTGGCCGCCGTCGACACGCTCGACGTAGAGCCGTCGTTCGTGCTCGCTGGCGACGGCAACCGCCTCCGCGACATCGTCGAGCGATGACGGCACGAAGGCGCGGCGGAGAAGTTCGAGTCGGTGCGCGTCGGGACGCTCGGCGTCGACGTCGGTCATGTGATCCTCCTCATCGTTCCTGGCGGTGCCACCGTGCCGGTAGGTCGGTTGGCTGACCGTCATCGAGCCAGGGCTCTCAGGTCATCTGGATGAGTGCGCCAGCAATGCTACGTCTGCGGCGTAGCGAGGGCGCGGGTTTTCAGCGCGCGAGGTTCGACTCGCGCTCAGCCGGTGCAGGGTGCTGCCGACGCGCGGAAGGTCCCGTTGCTCGAGAACCATCCGTTG
>DATCCI010000031.1:0-2682 GCA_036511415.1 Acidimicrobiia bacterium | reverse complement strand
CTCGCAACAGCAGCAGGCCGAGGTTCACCTGGTCGGGAGCCATGGGCGCGCACAGTAGTACGGTCGACGCATGGCCACCTCGGATGTCGACGACAGCTACGACCCCTTCGAGGAATTCAATCGCAGCGCCGGAATGGGCGTGGTCGAGAACCCCTACCCGATGTTCGCGCTCGTGCGTCCGCAGCACCCGATGAAACGCGAAGGCGACGACGAAGCGGTCATCGCTCCGAGTGGCGCCGACATCGAGTTCATGCCGATCGATCGGAGCGTCGGCGTGTTCACCGCGTACAGCTACGACGCCGTGCAACAGGTCCTCAAGGACGGCGAGACGTTCTCGTCGAAGGGCTACGCCGACATCATGGGCAAGGTCCTCGGCCACTCCATCCTCGAGATGGACGAACCCGAGCACCACCTCTACCGCGGGCTGGTGCAGCAGGCGTTCAGCCGGAAGGCGATGGAGACGTGGGAGCGCGAGCTCGTGCGCGACGTCGTCGACGAACACATCGACGCGTTCGTCGATCGGCCGGCGAAGCGCGCCGATCTCGTGCGCGAGCTGACGCTCCCGTTCCCGGTCGTGGTGATCGCGCGCCTGCTCGGCCTCCCGCGCGCCGACTTGCCGATGTTCCATCGCCGCGCGGTCGAGGTGATCAGCGCCGGTTTCGAGCTCGAGCGCGCCGAGAGCGCGTCGCAGGCGCTGTTCGACTACTTCAGCGCGATCATCGCCGAGCGCCGCGTGCATCCCTCCGACGACGTGATCTCGGTGCTCGCGCAGGCCGAGCTCGAAGGAACGCGCCTCACCGACGAGGAGATCTGCTCGTTCCTGCGGCTCCTGCTGCCGGCCGGCGCCGAGACCACCTACCGCTCGTCGTCGAACCTCTTGTTCGGCTTGCTCACGAATCCGGAACAGCTCGACGCCCTGCGCGCCGACCGCACCTTGATGCCGCAGGCGATCGAGGAGGGCTTGCGGTGGGAGCCGCCGCTGATCGCGATCATGCGCACCGCGGCCCGCGACACCGAGGTCGAGGGCGTGTTCGTGCCCGCGGGCTCGTTCGTCGCGGTCAACATCGGATCCGCCAATCACGACGAGAAGGTCTGGGAGAAGCCCGAGGAGTTCGACATCTTCCGCCCGCCGCGCCAGCACCTCGCGTTCGCGTGGGGACCGCACATGTGTCTCGGGCTGCACCTCGCGCGCATGGAGACCCGCGTCGCACTCACGCAGGTACTCGACCGCCTTCCCGGTCTGCGCCCCGATCCCGAAGCCGAGCCCGCGGCCATCTCGGGCGCGATCTTCCGCGCGCCCGCGGGCCTGCCGGTCGTCTGGGACTGAGCGACGTGGCGCGCAACATTCTCGGCGGCGAGCTCGAGCCCTGCAGCTTCGATCCCCTGACCGGGTTCATGCGCGACGGGTGCTGCGACTCGCACGGCGGCGACGTCGGCGTGCACCTCGTGTGCGCCGAGATGACCGAGGCGTTCCTCACCTTCTCCGTCGAGCAGGGCAACGACCTCGTGACCCCCGTGCCCGAACACGGCTTCGCGGGCCTGAAGCCCGGCGACCGGTGGTGCCTGTGCGCCCCACGCTGGCAGGACGCGTACAAGGCCGGCGTCGCGCCGCCGGTCCATCTCGCCGCGACCCATGCGGGTGCCATCGAATGGTGCTCGATCGAGGCGTTGCGGGCGCACGCCACCGGCGCGTGACCGGCGCGACGCGTGACTGGCCCCCACGCGTGACTGAGCGCTGCCACGCCCGTACACTGACACCGACGTCAGGTTCCAGTTTCCGAGGGGGAACCCATGCAGCTCGAAGACCTCACCCTGGTCAGCGTCGACGACCACGTCGTCGAACCCCCTGATCTGTTCGCCGGCCGCCTGCCGCAGAAGTACGCGGACGTCGCACCGAAGCTGGTGCGCAAGGAGTCCGGCATCGACGTCTGGCAGTTCATGGGCGCCGAGCTGCCGAACATCGGGCTGAACGCGGTCGCGGGCCGCCCGCCCGAGGAGTACGCGATGGACCCGCAGTCGTTCGACGACATGCGGACCGGCTGCTACGACATCCACGACCGCGTCAAGGACATGAACGCCAACGGCCTGCTCGGCTCGATGTGCTTCCCGAGCTTTCCGCAGTTCTGCGGCCAGCTCTTCGCGCGCGCCGCACAGAAGGACGAGCCGCTCGCCGTCGCGTTGGTGCAGGCTTACAACGACTGGCACATCGAGAGCTGGTGCGGCGCGTACCCCGGTCGGTTCATTCCGCTCGCGCTTCCCATGATGTGGGACGTCGACAAGATGGCGGCCGAGGTGCGGCGCGTCGCCGACAAGGGCTGCCACGCGGTCACCTTCTCCGAGAACCCGGTGCACCTCGGCTACCCGAGCATCCACTCCGGCCACTGGGACAAGTTCCTTGCGACGTGCGAAGAAGTCGGCACGGTGGTGAACGTGCACATCGGTTCGTCGTCGAAGATGGTGATCACCGCCGACGATGCGCCGATGAGCGTGCTCATCACGCTGTCGCCGATCAACATCGTGCAGGCCGCCGCCGATTTCGTTTGGTCGAGCGCGGCCATGAAGTTCCCGAAGCTGAAGTACGCGTTGAGCGAGGGTGGGATCGGCTGGATCCCCTATTTCCGGGAGCGCATCGACTACACGTACGACCGGCATCGCTACTGGACGGGCCAGGACATGGGCGAC
>DATCCI010000030.1:0-5557 GCA_036511415.1 Acidimicrobiia bacterium | reverse complement strand
CCTCGCGATCTACGCGGGCACCGCGCCCGAGCACGTGCCCGAGACGCTCGCCGTCATCGACGCCGAGCTCGATCGAGTCGTCGCCGAGGGTCTCTCCGACGCCGAGATCGACGCGGCGAGGGGTCACCTGGTCGGTGCGCTCGCGATGTCACTCGAGACGTCGGCGAGCCGCATGCGCAGGCTCGGGCGCGCGGAGCTGATCGAGGGTGAGATCCCGAGCCTCGAGGAGCTCGTGGCCCGCCTCGACGCGGTGACCGCCGACGACGTCGCCCGGGTCGTCGACCGGGCGTTTGCCGGCGCGCCCCGGTCGCTGGCGGTCGTGGGTCCGCATTCGGCTTCCGAGTTCTCCGCGACCGAGTAGTTGTTCCTCGGTGCATCGCGGGCCCACGCCTTAGGCTGGTCCTTGCATGATTCGGGTCGGCGTGTTCGGTGCGGGCGGGCGCATGGGATCGACCGTGTGCCGGGCCGTGAGCGACGCCCCCGACATGGAGCTGGTAGCCGCGGTCGACCCGGTGCACGCGGGAACGGAGTACGCAGAGATCAGGCTCGCGGCGGGCGCGCACCAGCTCGAGGCCGCGGCTGCCCAGGTGGCGGTCGATTTCACGGTGATCGACGCGGCGCGCGAGAACATCCGCTGGTGCGCCGAGCACGGCGTCCATGCCGTGGTCGGTACCACCGGCTTCGCCGAGGACGAGCTCGTGGAATTCGCCGAGCTGTTCGATCGCTCCGCCGCGAACGCCGTCATCGTTCCGAACTTCGCGGTCGGCGCGGTGCTGATGATGCGGTTCGCCGAGATGGCTGCGCCGTTCTTCGAGACCGCCGAGATCATCGAGCTCCACCACGATCAAAAGGTCGATGCGCCGTCGGGCACGGCTGCACTCACGGCTCAGCGCATCGCGGCCGCATCGAAGGACTGGGCAGACGATCCGACGATGACGGTCGGCGCGGCCGGCGCTCGAGGCGGCCTGGTCGACGGCATCCCCGTGCACTCCGTTCGGATGCGGGGGATGATCGCGCACCAAGAGGTCCTGATGGGTACGACGGGCCAGACCCTGTCGATCCGCCACGACAGCTACGACCGGGCGTCGTTCATGCCCGGCGTGCTCCTTGCCGTGCGCAAGATTGCCGAGACGCCGGGGCTCACGATCGGCCTCGACGCGCTGCTCGGCCTCTGAACCTGTTTGGCTCGCGGCTGCAACGCGTCTAGCTTCCGTCCTTTCAGGGGGGACTGACGGTGGCGTTGTTGACGGTCGAGGATCTACGCGTCGTGTTCGGTGGCGTCGTCGCGCTCTCGGATCTCTCCTTCACCATCGAAGACGGCCAGGTCTGCGCGCTCATCGGACCGAACGGCGCGGGCAAGACGACGATGTTCAACTGTGTGAGCCGGCTGTACCAACCCTCGAGCGGTTCGATCGACTTCGACGGTCAGAACCTGCTCCGCTTGCCGGCTCACCGCATCGCGCGCGTCGGGATCGCCCGGACGTTCCAGAACCTCGCGCTCTTCCCGGCGTTGACGGTCATGGAGAACGTGCTCGTGGGCGGCTACTCGCACGGCCGCGCCAACGCCAAGCGGCGCGCCGAAGCGCGCGGGATCCTGAAGCGCCTTTCGCTCGACCATCTCGAGTCCCGGCCGGCGGTCGGTCTCCCGTACGGCACGCTGAAGCGCATCGAGATCGCCCGTGCCCTCGCGGCGCGTCCGCGTCTGTTGCTCCTCGACGAGCCTGCGGCCGGTCTCACGCACTCGGAGGTCGACGAGCTCGGAGAGCTGATCCGTGCGGTGCGCGACGAGTTCGCCCTCAGCGTGTTGCTCGTCGAGCATCACATGGCGATGGTGATGGCGATATCCGACAAGGTCGTCGTCCTCGACTTCGGCAGCAAGATCGCCGAGGGCGCGCCCGCCGACGTACGCGACGACCCGCGGGTCATCGAGGCCTACCTCGGGGCGACCGTCGCGTGACCTCACTGCTCGAGGTTTCCGAGCTGCGCGCCGGTTACGGCGCGGTGCGTGTGCTGCAGGGTCTCGACTTCTCGGTCGACGAGGGCGAGGTCGTGGTGATCCTCGGCGCCAACGGTGCGGGCAAGACCACGACGCTGCGCGCGATCTCGGGCATGATCGCCGCCGGTGGTCGCGTCGTGTTCGACGGGCGTTCGATCGCCGGCCGCCGTCCGGAGCAGATTGCGGCCGCAGGTATTGCCCACGTGCCCCAGGGTCGCGGCACGATCGTCGACCTCACCGTCGACGAGAACCTGCGCATCGGTGCCTACCGGCGGCGCGGTCCCGACATCGATTCCGACCTCGACCGTTGGTATTCGACGTTCCCGCGGCTGAAGGAACGCCGCTCGCAGCAGGCCGGGAGCATGAGCGGTGGCGAGCAGCAGATGATCGCGGTCGCGCGGGCGATGATGTCCCGACCGAAGCTCGTCCTGCTCGACGAGCCGTCGCTCGGCCTCGCGCCGCTTATCACCCAAGAGTTGTTCCGTACGCTCGCCGAGCTCAATCGCGCCGACGGCGTGTCGATGCTGCTCGTCGAGCAGAACGCCGGTCTGGCGTTGAACCTCGCGGCGCGTGGCTACGTGCTCGAGGTCGGAACGATCGTGACCTCCGGCTCCTCGACCGAGCTGGCCGGCAACGACGACGTACGCCGCGCGTACCTGGGGATCTGATGTCGCTCTTCCTGACGCAGTTGATGAACGGCATCGGAAGCGGTGCGGTGTACGCGTCGCTCGCGCTGGCACTCGTCCTCGTGTTCCGTACCACCGGCATCTTGAACTTCGCGCAGGGCGAGATGGCGCTCTACTCGACGTACCTGGTCTGGTTCTTCACGCAACGCAGCGTGCCGGTCTGGATCGCCATCCTGCTCGCAATGGCGATCTCGTTCGTGGGCGGCGCCGCGATCGAGCGGATTCTGATCCGGCCGGTCGAGCAGGCCTCACCCCTCGTGCTCGTGATCGTCACCATCGGCATGTTCTTGGCGATCAACTCGATCGCGCAGGTGCAGTTCGGCAACGACATCAAGCTCCTGCCCCGCGCGTACCCGAACAAGACGTGGCTCCCCGGGAACGTGCAGATCTCGAGCGACACGCTCGTACTCGTCGGCGTGCTCCTCGCCGAGTGCCTCGTCCTCTACCTGATCCTCAACCGTACGAGGATCGGTCTCGCGTTCCGGGCGGTCGCGTCGAATCCGGAGTCGAGCCGGCTCGTCGGAGTTCCGGTCGGGCGGATGTTGATGCTGGGCTGGGCGATGGCCGCCGCGATCGGAGCGCTCGCCGGCTCGTTGGTCATCGCCCCGGTCGGTCTCCAGGGCGCGAGCATGCAGCAGATCCTCGTCTACGCGTTCGCGGCGGCGGCGCTCGGCGGCTTCGACAGTCCCGTCGGCGCGGTCGTGGCCGGTCTCATCGTCGGTGTCGCGGGAACCATGACGACTCAGTACCTTCACGTCGTGCACGACATCGATCTCGTCGTCCCGTTCGGGCTGATCCTGATCGTGTTGTTGTTCCGGCCCGCCGGCTTGTTCGGCTCGACGCGGGTGGAGCGCGTGTGACGGCCGATCGCATCCGGATCGCGCGGTTCGCGGCCGCGGTCGTTCTCGTCGTCGGCGCCGCGTACCTCTTCGGCTGGTACATCCCGCAGTTCTACGAGTCGACGACCACATATCTGTGGGCCGAGGCGTTTTACGTCGGAGTCGCGGCCATGGGTCTCAACCTGCTCACCGGATACAACGGTCAGGTCTCGATCGGCCACGGCGCGTTCTTCGGCCTCGGCATGTACACGACGGCGATCCTCATGGAGTCGCACGACTGGCCGTTCCTGCCGACGCTCTTCGTCGCCGCCGCGCTCGCGTTCGTGGTCGGCGTGCTGGTGGGGTTTCCCGCGCTCCGGGTCAAGGGTCTCTATCTCGCGCTCGTGACGCTCGGCCTCGCCGCGCTCTTCCCACAACTGACGAATCGGTTCGTTCCCCACGATCTGTGCTCGACATGCGGCACGTCACAGGTAGGGGAGCTCGCCAGGGTCAAGCTGCTCCCGCCGTCGTGGACGCCGACGTTCATCCACCAGCCGGACCAGTGGGCGTACTACGCGACCCTCTCGATCGCCGTCGTCGGGATCGTCGTTCTCGGGTTCTTGGTGCGCAGCCGTTTCGGCCGGGCGTTGATCGCAGTCCGTGACCACGAAGCCGCCGCGGAAACCGTCGGCATCAACATCGCGCGCGTCAAGGTGCTCGCGTTCGCGACCAGCGCCGTCTACGCGGGCGTGGCGGGTTCGTGCTTCGTGCTCGTGAACCGGCTCGCGAACGCGTCGTCGGTCTCGACGTTCCAGCTCTCGATCGAGTTCCTGGTCGCGGTCGTGATCGGCGGCACCGCGACCGTCGTCGGTCCGATGCTGGGCGGGTTCGTGTTCGTGTTCAGCAACCGGTACATCAGCGAGTCGTTCCCGAACCACCTCCTGTTCTGGCACATCGACGACTCGGTCAAGAGCCTGCTGTCGCCCGCGATCTTCGGTATCGGGCTGATCCTGTTGATGTACGTTCTCCCCGACGGCATCGTCGGTGGGAGCCGGCGCGTGGGTATGAGTGCGCTGCGGAGACTGCGCCGCCGGACAGCACCGCTCTCGACGTGACCAATCACCCTGTTCTCAAGCCCTGTAGGAAAGGACCGACGCCATGAACGACGACGTTCGACGCGAGCCCGGCTCGCGGAGGCTCCGACCGCTCCGAGTGGTAGCGCTCGGTGCCGCGTTCGCGCTCCTCGCGGCCGCGTGCGGAAGTGGTCGGAACAACACCAGCAATACGACCAACACCACCGCGGCGGGCGGAGGGTCGACCCCCCCGTCGGTGATCGACGCGTCGCAGTGCGATCCGTCCACCCTGACCCAGGGCGTCACCGGGAATACCATCAAGATCGGTACGAGCCTGCCCTTGTCGGGCACGTACTCCGCCTTCAACGGGATCCTCCAGGGCGAGTCCGCGTACTTCTCCTACGTCAACTCGCTGGGCGGCGTGACGGTCGCGGGCAAGAAGTACCAGATCAAGCTCGTCAGCAAGGACGACGCCTACGACGCGGCGCGCACGTCCTCCAACGTGAACGAGCTAATCAACAGCGACAAGGTCTTCGCCCTCTTCAACACGGTCGGGACGAAGAACAACCTCGGCATCCGCGAGACGGTCAACTCCGACTGCGTTCCCGACCTCCTCATCGCGTCGGGCGCCGTGCAGTGGGGGAACACCAAGTACCCCTTCATGCTGGGCTCGGAGCTCGTGCCCTATCCGCTCGAGATGCAGGTGTTCGTCGACTACCTCAAGAAGAACAAGCCGAACGCCAAGATCGCGCTGCTCTACGCCAACGACGACTTCGGTCAGTCGTACCAGCAGACGCTCGAAGCGCTCGTGAAGGGGACGTCGCTCAGCATCGTGAAGGAGCAGAGCTACAACTCCGAAGGCTCCGACGTGAAGTCGCAGGTGACCGACCTCGCGGCGACGAAGGCCGACACGTTCGTGCTCGGCGGAACCCTCCTCGCCTGTCCGAACGCGTTGAATGCCGCGCACGACGCGGGCTGGAAGCC
>DATCCI010000029.1:0-4292 GCA_036511415.1 Acidimicrobiia bacterium | reverse complement strand
AACTCGACGGAACGAGTACGTCCGCGTCGTACGGCGCGCCGTACAACCACAACGACCCGGGCCAAAAGCTCGGCCCGCTCGGACTCCAAAAGCTCGCCGGCGTTCGCACCCAAATCGATTCCGCCCACGACTTCGTCGTCGGCCCGCTCCAGACCATCACCGGCGATCCCGCGCTCACCACCGCGCTGGCGCGCTACAACGGGGCGACTCCCGCACAGGAACAGCAGTGGTCGTCGAACTACGACCAGGCGATACAGAACGCGTCTGGGCAAAACCCAGCGAAGGTCCACGCCGGCGACTACGGACCGGTTCCCGTCATGACTGCTCGACTGCTGCAGCTGGCGCAGTCCGGCGCGCTCGACTCCCAACTCGTCAACCCCGGAAGCGGCTTCTACCAGACCAATTACACCAAGCCGTTGCTCTTTCTCGCCGACAGCGGCTACCTCGCGAACCTCGCCGACGCACAACACCTCTCCGGCGACCAGTGGGGCATGACGAACGAGACGGGCAGCTTTCCCGGACAGGCGTGGCTGTGGCTCTACACGTTCTGGTACCAGATATCGCCGTTCTCGCACTCCGGGAACGCCGACGCGCTCGTGTGGGGAATCATGATGGTGTTGTCGCTCGCGCTCGTGCTGGTCCCATTCATCCCCGGCGTGCGATCGATCCCCAAACGTGTGCCGATCTACCGCCTCATCTGGCGCGACTACTACCGCGCCCACGCCACCCCGAACGCATCCGAACCGCGCGCGCCAACGAGTCAGGCGTCGCACTCGACGTGAGCACGACGCCGACCCGCGAGGAGTTCCGCCCGTCAGCGTACGGGCGTGTTCCAGAGCTTGAGACCGCCCAAGATGCCGGCATTCGGGTCGATGACACTGACCTTGGGTCCGAGCTTGTCGGTGGTGAGGTGGCGGGCGTTGCCGCCGCCGATGTAGAGGTGGTCGAAGAAGGCGAGTGCGTCAAGTGTCGCTATGACTCGCCGCATCCGCTTGTTCCAACGCCGGTTTCCGATTTTCTTGCGCGCGGCATCTCCGATGTGTTCGTTGTAGGTGTCGCCTTTGCGGAAGGGGTGTTGGGCGAGTTCGAGGTGGGGGCCGAGTCGGTCGTTCTCGAACACGGAAAAGCCGAGCCCGGTGCCCAAGGTGATGACGACCTCCACCCCGGTGCCGGTGACGACATCGAGGCCTTGGAGGTCGGCGTCGTTGATGATGCGCACGGGCCGACCGAGGCTGCGGGTGAGCGCGGCGCCGAGGTCGAATCGATCCCAGGCCGCGATCAGTTTCTTGTCGGCGGGGCTGCCGGGGCCGTGGACCGTGACGAAGTGCGGCGCTGACAAGATGACGCCGAGTCGTACGACGCCGGGAAAGCCGACCGATACCCGATCGAACGGGGGGAGCGGATGAACAAGCTGTTCAAGCTGCGCGACCATCTTCTCGGGGGAGCAGGGATAGGTCGTGGGAATGCGTACCCGGTCGGTCGTCATGGCGCCGCCCCTGTCGAGGACTGATGCCTTGAGCCCGGTACCGCCTATATCGATGACCAACGTGGTCGGTGTGTTCGGCGTCGATGCCGTCGGGAGAGGTGTCTCGGTCGGATCTGCCATGCCCGTCACGATACGCAACACACGATGACGACTGGCATGCGCGCGATCACCGTTGCTCCTGGTCATGCCGACTCGGCTCGACTTGATGACATCGCCGAACCGCCGGCGACCGACGGGCCGGTACTGGTCGAGACGATGGCGATCGGCGTGTGTGGAACCGATGTCGACATCGTGAGCGGCAAGTACGGGACCGCGCCTGCCGGTTCTGACCGTCTGGTCATCGGGCACGAATCTCTCGGCCGGGTACTCGAAGCGCCGCCTGACTCTGGACTGGTGGCGGGAGATCTGGTTGTCGGCATCGTGCGCCGGCCCGACCCGGTGCCGTGTCCGAACTGCGCGATCGGCGAATGGGATATGTGTCGCAACGGCCGCTACACCGAGCGGGGGATCAAAGGCCGCAACGGCTACGGCTCGGAGCGGTACCGGATCCGACCGGAGTTCGCGGTCAAAGTCGATCCGAGTCTCGATCGGGTCGGGGTGCTGGTCGAACCGACCAGCGTGGTCGCCAAAGCGTGGGAACACGTCGAGCGGATCGGTAACCGCGCCCGTTGGCAGCCGTCCAAGGTGGTGGTGACGGGCGCCGGACCGATCGGATTGTTGGCCGCGATGCTCGGCGCGCAACGTGGCCTCGACGTACACGTCTTCGACCAGGTAACCGAAGGACCCAAGCCGGCACTCGTCCGAGATCTCGGCGCCCGCTACCACTCCGGGACGATCGAGACGGTTATCGCGTCTGCCGATGTCGTGATCGAGTGCACCGGCGTCTCGTCGGTTGTGCTCGCCGTCTTGGGCGCGACGGCACCCGACGGGATTGTGTGCCTCACCGGCGTGTCGTCAGGAGGACGATCGTTACCGATCGATGCAGGTACCGTGAATCGCGAGATCGTCCTCGACAACGACGTCGTCTTCGGCTCGGTGAACGCGAACCGGCGCCACTACGAGACCGCGGCGGCGGCCCTGGGCGGCGCCGATCAACCATGGCTGGAACGCCTCATCACCCGGCGCGTAAAGCTCGACAATTGGGCCGACGCGTTGGTCCGTACACGCGACGACGTGAAGCCGATCATCGATTTCGCCGACGGGCCAGCGTGAACGTCTACCGGCATCGTTCGAGCGTCGTGCGGGCCCTGGCGCTGGAGGAAGGAGGATGGTGAAGTTCGGGTCGGTCCGGCCGCGGTAACAATTCACGGCGACACCGAGTTCGCGGTCTCGGACGTCAAGGGCGAGATGTCTTCGACGCATCCGCCGACCTCCACATCCCGGCCCGAGTTCTACGCGTCGCGGCTGGTCGAACGGTTCGGTTTCACGAGCCGTTCGTGACCTGAGTTCGGTGCGTCCCGCGAGCCCAACCATGCGAACCAGCGGTCATTCATCTCGCGGCACGAGCCGACCCTCGAGGCTGACGCGTTTGGCGGCCGCGACCGGAGCGGAACCGGCAACCGCCCCGCCGCCCCGACAGAAACGGACCTGGCCATCGGCGGCAGCGCAACCGAAGGCGACGGGGTACGCGATCGTCTGCAAGACGCGTGGCCCTACATCGTCTTCCGCGATGACCTTCCCGCGTCGGCACCTTCCTCAACGGTGCACTCGATGATGCGACGGTCGCGCACGCGCTGGTAACGCAGGTCCCACTCGCCAAGGAGCTGAAGCCCGAGATCGTCGAGATCTGGCTCGGAGCCGACGACCTCCTCGCCGCGACACCGATCCCGGCATTCACTCTCACGTTCACCCGTCTCGTTGAGACGCTGCGCGCCGACGGATCACGTCGCATACTCATCGCCGATCTTCCCACCGCCTACGGCGTCCGCGCCGCTCAATACAACCTCGCGATCCATCACGTCATCACGACGACGCACAGTGAGCTCGTCTCACTCGCACGGTCGCCCGTGACGCTGGCGCCTACCGACGGCCTCTCACCGCAACCTGACAAGGCAAGTCATCGGCTCATCGCCGCGGCGTTTGCTCGCGAGATCACGCGGGGTCAACTGTCTCGTCCATGATCCGTGTATCGATCGATGCGCCCTGGTCACGCTGCGACCGCACGTCGGACATGTCCAGCGGGTGTCGTCTCTCTAGCCGTCGGTTTTGAGTGCCGTGGAGAGTGGCTGATTCACATTCCGAACTGCGTGCGGTGAACCGCCGCCACCGCCTCGCCTGGTCCGGTCACCTCCACGTGCGCCGCACGCTGGCGCCCGAAGACGTAGAGGAGCAGTTCGCCGGGCAGTCCACTGAGACGTGCAGTCGGCTCGCCCGGTCGTACTCTCAGTCGTTCGCTCGTTCCCGCCCACTCGATCTCGAGCCCAGCATCGCGGAGACGACGACCGAGGTAGCGGCTACCTCGACGAACGTTTCGCCACAACGCGGCCTCCAACTCAGGTGTGAGCGGGCGAGGGTCCATCCCGTTGGCCCTCCGCACGTCTTCGTGATGGACGAAGAACTCGTTGAGGTTGGGCAACGCACGCACCCAGCCGATGCGGAAGAACCCGGGCGGCGGGCCCGACCGGATCCGGGCCACGAGCCATCGGAAGTCTCGGCGTTCCGCCAGCTTCACCCGCCGCCGCTCGGCGAAGCGTTGGAACGGACCCGGGAGCACAAGGCACGGGCCCGCGACCAGATCGCGCTCGCGCACGACGATGTGTGCGGCGAGGTCGTGCGCGGTCCATCCCTCGACCAGAGTCGCCACGGA
>DATCCI010000028.1:0-2970 GCA_036511415.1 Acidimicrobiia bacterium | reverse complement strand
CGATCCCCGAGCGCCTGCGTGAGGTGTGGTGGGTCCGCCGCATGCCGACCGTCGTCGCCGGCGTCGCGCTCGCGATCGCGGTGGGCATTCCGCTCGTGGTGCACCAGTCTGCGCACCACGAGGCGTACTCGATCATCCTCGCGACCGCGATCATCGCGATCTCCGTCACGGTGCTCACGGGTTGGGGCGGCCAGCTCTCGCTCGGTCAGGCCGCCTTCGCCGGCTTGGGAGCGTTGAGCGCCGGGGCGTTCGTGCGCGGGATCACGCTGAACATCGGATGGCGGTCGCGGTTCCGTCTGGCCGACGGTTCGGTCCGCCCGTACCAGATGATCGCCGCGCTCATCCTCGTCGTGGTCGCGGCGACGGGGATCGGCGTCGTAATGATGGGACGCAGAGACGGGCGCATGCGCCTTGTCGCGGGCGCGGTCGCGGCATTGTCGATCGCGGGGGCGGCGCTCGTTCTGCCCGCGTCGATCGATCGCAGCCGCACTCTCCACCCCGTGCCGTTCGTCCTCGCGATCTTCTTCGGCTCGGTCGTCAGCTGCCTCGTGGCCGCGGGCGTAGGCATCGGCGCGCTGCGCGTGCGCGGCCTGATGCTCGCGATCAGCACCTTGGCGTTCGCAATCGCAGCCGAGGTGTACATCTTCCCGCGCCCGATCCTCGTCGGAACCGAGGGCTCGGTGAACGCGGAGCTCAGTCGGGGCAAGCTCGGCCCGATCGACCTCACGCTCCACAACCGCGCCTTCTACTACTTCACACTCGCCTGCCTCCTCCTCGTGCTGCTGTTCGTCGCGCACCTTCGGCGCACCGGCATCGGCCGGGTGATCGTCGGCGTGCGCGAGAACGAGCCCGGCGCCGCGGCCTTCACGGTGTCGCCGACCCGGGCCAAGCTCATCGCGTTCGCACTCGGCGGGTTCGTCGCCGGCCTCGGCGGTGCCCTGCTGGGCGCCACTGTGGAGACCATCAGCTTCAACAACCAGTTCTTTCGCGTCGAGGATTCGCTCTCCATCGTCGCGATGGCGGTCATCGGGGGGCTCGGAAGCCTCACCGGGGCCGTCACCGGCGCGCTGTGGGTCGTGGGCTTGCCGCTCTTTTGGCCCAAGAACCAGACGGTCGGGCTCCTTACGTCGAGCATCGGACTGCTCATCGTCCTGCTCTACATCCCGGGCGGGTTCACCCAACTCGGGTACAGCTTGCGGGGCACGATCCTGCGCTGGCTCGAGCGCCGGCTCCCCGAGCGTCCGACGAAGACCATCACTGCGCCTCCGGTCTCGCTCACGCGCCGGGCCGGCGCGGCGATCGCCACGAACCCCGACGGCAGCATCATCGCGACGAGCGCGCTCAGCGTCGACTTCGGTGGGTTGGTCGCGGTCGACGCGGTCGACTTCCATGCGAACCCGGGCGAGGTCATCGGTCTGATCGGCACGAACGGCGCCGGCAAGTCGACGCTCCTGAACGCGATCGGTGGCTACGTGCCGAGCCGAGGCTCGGTCCAGTTGCTGGGCCAGGAAATCTCACGGCTGCCTCCCCACCTGCGGGCGCGCGCCGGGCTGGGCCGCACGTTCCAAGCGGCGACGTTGTTCCCCGAGCTCACGGTACGCGAGACCGTGCAGCTCGCGCTCGAGGCCCGCAGCGCGACATCGTTTTGGGGTTCGCTCCTGTTCTATCCGCCGTCGATCGCCAAGGAGCGCTCGAAACGCGCCGAGGCCGCGGAGCTCATCGATTTCCTCGGCCTCGGCCGTTACGCCGACCGGTTCATCGTCGAGCTGTCGACCGGCACCCGGCGCATCGTCGAGCTCGCGTCCGTCCTCGCGGTCGCGCCGCGCGTCGTCTGCCTCGACGAGCCGACCGCGGGTGTCGCCCAACGCGAGGCCGAAGCGTTCGGCCCGCTGATCAAACGCGTGCAACGCGAGCTCGACGCCACGCTCATCGTGGTCGAGCACGACCTGCCCCTCATCATGTCGATCAGCGACCGCATCTACTGCCTCGAGGCGGGGGCCGTGATCGCGCACGGATCCCCGGAGGACGTGCGGTCGAACTCGCTCGTCGTCTCCTCGTATCTCGGTACCGACGACCGCGCCATCCAGCGATCGAATGCCGACGCGAACCCCGCCACTGTCTAGGGTTCGGGCTCTTCGCGCAGGCGTCCTGCTCAGGCGCCGGAGACGTTCTCCTCGGGCGTGACGTGCGTCCAGTCCCCGTCGGCGCCGATCGTCGGATCGTAGGCGACGAGCCCGTACGTGTTGTCGGCGTCGTACTTGCCCCGGTGTATGGAGGCGTAGATGGTCGACGTGTCGTCGATCGGACCGAAGTCGTTCACGGTGTTCACCCAATTGGTGTCGTTCAGGTACGGGCCGACGCGCTTGGCGATGGTCGCGAAGAAGTTGGTGAACAGGCAGGCGTCCTCGACCTCGCTGTAGATGTCGTTCTGCTTGCCGTTCGGAAGCCTGACGATGGCGTTCGGGGACGGCACCTTGCGGCCCGTCGCCTTCTCCCAGATGTCGCGACAGAACGTGAAGTGCGGTGTCTTCGTGTGCTCGACGCCGGTCTGCCCCTCCGCAGTGATGATGCCGTCGTACGGGTTCGGCGACACGTGCGCCTTCTGCTCGTCGCGGGCGCCGTCGAGCACCGACGTCGTGTCCGAGATCAGCTCCATGCCGGGAGTCCCGGCCTTGATCTTCTCGACGAACTGCTTCGACGAGACCTCTTCGCCGACGAGGATCAATGCGTTCGTGCCGTCGCTCTTCCAGTGTTCGACGAAGCTGTCGAGTTGCGCGAGCGCCGCGGTCGTGTCCGCGCCGCTCACCGTGAGTGTGGCATCGGTGCCGCGTTGCACGCCGAGATCACGCAATGCCGGCACGACGACGGAACGAACCCGGGGGCGATCCGCGGCGATGTCGACGATCGCCACCTTCTTCCCGGTCAGCGTCTTCTCCTTCGAAAGGAGCGCCATGATGACGCGCAGCCGGC
>DATCCI010000027.1:0-3973 GCA_036511415.1 Acidimicrobiia bacterium | reverse complement strand
GCTCGCGATGATCAAAGCCGAGGCGGCACGGGTGAATCAGCTCGGCCGGCCGATGAAGGACGCGATCGCGGCCGCCGCCGACGAGATCGTGCGCGGCGCGCACGACGACCAGTTCCCGATCGACGTCTTCCAGACCGGATCAGGGACGTCGTCGAACATGAATGCGAACGAGGTCATCGCCCGGTTGGCGTCGGCCCGCCTCGCCGGCGCGCAGGTGCACGCGAACGATCACGTCAACATGTCGCAGTCGTCGAACGACGTGTTCCCTTCGGCTGTCCATCTCGCGGCCGCGCTGGGGATCACGCAGCACCTCGTGCCCGCGATGGAGAAGCTCACGAAGGCGTTGCGTAAGAAGGAGCGCGAATTCGCGCACGAGGTGAAGAGCGGCCGCACCCACCTCATGGACGCGACCCCGGTGACTCTCGGGCAGGAGTTCGGCGGGTACGCCGCGCAGATCGCCGACGGCATCGACCGCTTGCACGACACGTTGCCCCGGCTCTGCGCGCTGCCCCTCGGGGGGACCGCGGTCGGCACCGGTATCAATGCGCCGAAAGGTTTCGCCCGCAAGGTGATCAGCCGCCTCGCGGCGCGCACCGCGCTCCCGCTCACCGAGGCCAAGGACCATTTCGCGGCGCAGGGCGCACGCGACGCGCTGGTCGAGACGAGCGGCCAGCTGCGCGTCCTCGCGGTCTCGTTGATCAAGATCGCGAACGATCTGCGCTGGATGGCGAGCGGTCCCCGCACCGGTCTCGCGGAGATCCGGATCCCCGACCTCCAGCCCGGCTCGTCGATCATGCCGGGCAAGGTCAATCCCGTGATTCCCGAGGTCGTCACGCAGGTCGGCGCGCAGGTGATCGGAAACGACGCGGCGATCGCGTTCGGCGGCTCGCAGGGCAACTTCGAGCTGAACGTGTTCGTGCCGGTGATCGCGCGCAACCTGCTCGAATCGATCGACCTGCTCGCGAGCGTGTGCACCGTGTTCGCCGACAAGTGCATTCGGGGGATCGAAGCGAACACCGCGACCCTGGTGCGTTACGCGGAGTCGTCGCCCGCGATCGCCACGGCCCTCAACCCGCATCTCGGCTACGAGACCACCGCGGCGATCATCAAGGAGTCGAGCCGCACCGGAAAGTCGATCCGGCAGGTCGTGCGCGCGCGGAAGCTGATGACCGATGCCCAGCTCGATCGCGCGCTCGACGTCGAGGCGATGACCCGGGGCGGGATCATCGAGTAATGCCATCCGAACCGCACGAGTCGACACGGGCGGTCGTCGCGGCGCTTCTCGCGAACCTCGGGATCGCCGCGCTCAAGTTCGTCGCGTTCGCGGTGACGAAATCGAGCTCGATGCTGTCGGAGTCGATCCACTCGCTTGCCGACACCGGGAACCAAGGGCTGCTGTTGATCGGGCGGGCCCGGGCCCGGCGGCCCCCCGACGCCCGGCATCCCTTCGGATACGGATCGGTGCGCTACTTCTACGCGTTCGTCGTCGCGTTCGTGCTGTTCAGCCTCGGCGGCGTGTTCTCGATCTACGAGGGCGTCGACAAGCTGCGCCATCCGCACGTGCTCGAGAGCGCGATATGGGCGATCGGCGTCCTGATCGGCTCCATGGTGTTGGAGGCGTTGTCGTTTCGGACCGGCATCCGCGAAGCCAACGAGGTCCGTCCGGCCGGCGAGTCGTGGTGGCAGTTCATCCGGCACACCAAGAGTCCCGAGCTCCCGGTGATCCTGCTCGAGGACGCGGCCGCCCTCGTCGGCCTCTCGATGGCGCTGCTGGGTGTCGTGGTCGCCGACGTGACCGGCAACGGCCGTTGGGACGGGGTGGGCAGCCTCGGAATCGGGATCCTGCTCGTCGGAGTCGCGATCGTGCTCGTGATCGAGATGGGCAGCCTGCTCGTCGGCGAGGCGGCCCGGCCCGAGGTCGTCGAACGGATCCGCCGCACGATCGACAGCTTCGAGACGGTGCAACGTTGCATCCACCTGCGCACCGAGCATCTCGGTCCCGACGAGATCGTGGTCGCGGCGAAGGTCGAATTCGAACCCGACCTCACGGTTGCGCAGCTCGCGACGTCGATCGACGCGCTCGAGGTCGAGATCCGCCGGACGGAGCCGCGCGCGACATTGATCTTCGTCGAGCCCGACGTCTACCGCGAACCGGCGGGCTAGGCGTTCGCGAGGGCCCTCCGCAGGCGGTCGGCGAGGTCGGCCGGGTCGCGCGCGTCATAGTTCCACGCGTTGGTCGCCTGGGAGATCATCCGCAGCGTCGCGATGTCGGAATCGTTGCTGTACGAGATCGTGAAGACGTGGATGTTCGGGTTCGTCGCCAGATGCGCGAGCAGCGCGGCCCGGTCGTTGTCGTGGTCGTCCTCGTTGTAACCGTCGGTGAGCAGGACGACCGTGTTGATCCGTCGCGGGTCGGCGCGGCGCGCGACCGCGTCGAACGCATCGCGCGTCGCGGCGTAGAGGGGCGATCCCTGCTGCGGTGCGAGCGACGCGATCGCCTTCAGCAGGGCGCGGCGACGGTCGGCGAGCGGGCCGGTCGCCACGACGTCGCGCCAGTTCGGGCTGACCGCGTTCGACAGCTTGGTCGTGAAGATCCGCAGGCCGATGTCGTCGCCGGGCGCGAGCTGGTCGAGCGCGCCGGAAAGCGCGGACCGCGCGAGCGCGATCTTCGTGGGACCGTCACGCCGGGCGAGATCGCCCATGGAGTCGGAGACGTCGAACAAGAAGAGCACGCGGGCGGGTCGGCGGTCGCTCTGCCAACGGGCGAGCGCCTGGTCGATCTCGCCCGGCGACGCGGGTGCGACCGGGTTGGTACGGGCGGTGGGATCGACGCCGTTCGCCGCAACCAGCAGGCGCGTCGCTCCCGTACCGTCGGCGGGGCGAAATCCGGCGGCGGCCACCCTCGCCTGTGCCGCGGGTTCGAGCGCGAACCTGGTGAACAGCCGGGCGCCGGCGTGTGCCGCGGGCGACGACCCGGGCGTGTCGAGGACGATGATCGGGTTGTCGCTCTCGACCGCCGCGTCACTCGGATAGATCGCGACGAGCGGCAGACGCGGGCGCGACCCGTGCCCGGCGAGCGAGACGTCGCTCTGCGCGTGCCCTTCGTTGTACGCGACGACCGAACGCTCGTCGGTGATCGCCGCCGACAGGTAGGTGAGGGCACTCGCGGCAGACTTCTTCGCGAGCCGGGCCCAGTTGTCGAGGTAGACCTCGGTCGAGTCGCCGTAGTACACGACCGATTGTTCGAGGGCCCGAGCGGCACTCACCGCCGCCGGCGACGCGTCGAGCGCGATCGTCGCGTCGAGGCCGGTGGTGGACCAGTTCGGGTTGCCCTTGCCGAGCCGGAACGGTCCCCACTCGGGATGCCCGAACGCGCCCCAGCCGCGACCGTTCAGTGCGAGCTGCTCGAGATCGCGCCAGCTCACCTTGCGGTGCGGGTAGTCGAGCGCGCGCGCCATGGGCGCGGGCATCGCGATGACGAGTGGTGAGCGAGCGAACGGCGTGCCGTTCGGCGCCATCGGCCGACGACGGCGCGTGGCCAAACGCGCATTCAGCAGCTCCCCCCACATGGTCGATCCCGGCACCCACACCACGGGTTGCGGGCCGAGCGTGTCCGAGTCGGGCCAGCCGTCGACCAGTTCGCTCAGTGCCACCGGAGAGTCGACGGCCTGTATGCGAACGAACGCGCACCCGCCGTTGCCCAACCGCGCGGCCGGCGATCCGTTGAAGGCCGACGCGGCGTCGTCGAGAAGCGGTGCGGTCTCCGACGTGGCCGCGACGTCGACCGCGACGCACTTGCCCGGGTCGCTGAGCCGCACGACCGTCGTGTCCCGGTGATAGCCGCACGCGGCGGTCAACAGCAAGATCCCGCAGCCGAGGGCGAGCAAGCGCTTCACTGCTCCTCGGCCGTTCTCACGGGCTCGGTACCGGCGCCCGGTTCCTCCGACCGGTTGCGGCCGAGTGCGAGCAACAG
>DATCCI010000026.1:0-3421 GCA_036511415.1 Acidimicrobiia bacterium | reverse complement strand
GATCCGGGTTGACGGTGTCGACGCCGGGCCCGTCGTCGACGACGGTGACGCGGCGTGTGACGACGACGAGCAGCCCGCCACGGCGGTGGCCGCGGCCACGACGACGAGAATGACGGATGTCTTGCGGTCCATGCGGGGAGTCTGGCACGCGACGAGATGCGCGGGACCAGCACCTTCGGGCGCAAAGAATTCGTATGGACGCGCCGCCGCGGCCGGGCTCGGATGTATGAACACTCCATGGCGGCGAACCAGGTGGGCCAGCTCGTCTACGCGAGCATGTCGAGGGATGTCGTCGTGCTCCGCTGGCCGGAGCAGGGCGCCGAGCGCGAGCGGCTCGAGCGGCTCGCGGTCCCGCGGCTCCTGATCGTGGAAGCCGGCACGGAGCCTCCTCCGAGTGAGAGCTGTCTCGAGGACTGGCTGCGTCTGCCCGCCGAGGATTGCGACGTTCGGGCCCGGCTCCTCGCCTTGTCGCGACGGGCCGCGCGCCACCCGATGGTTCCGGTCCTCGACGATTTCGGGCAGCTCACGCATCGCGGCGTGAGCGTGTTCCTCTCGCCCGTCGACCAGCGCGTCGCGCAGGTGCTGGTCGAGGCCTTCGGAACGGCGGTACGCGATGCCGAGCTCGCGCGCCGCGCGTGGCCCGCCGGCTCGAGCGAGCAAACGCTGCGGGTGCACATCTCTCGGCTCCGGCGCCGCGTCTCCGAGCTCGGCTTGACGATCACGAGTGTGCGTAACGTGGGTTACGTGATGCGGGAACAGTCGCTGTCGCTGGCTCGCGCAGCCACCTGACGATTCCGCGCCGCGACCTTCGTCGCGGTGTTGCCGCGTGTTCGTCCTACGGTGTCGACGATGGACGAGCACGAGATGCGTCGGCGGGTGCGTGACGCCCGCGTCGCCCGGCTCGCGACGGTCACGAGTGACGGCCGACCGCACGTGGTGCCGTGTTGCTTCGCACTGTCGGGTGACGTCGCCTATTCCGCGATCGATGCGAAGCCGAAATCGACGATTGCCCTGCGTCGGCTCGCGAACCTGCGCGCGAACCCACACGCGGCGTTGCTCGTCGATTTCTATTCGGACGACTGGTCGATGCTCTGGTGGGTGCGAGTAGACGGCCGCGGCCGCGTCCTCGACCGCGGCGACGAACACGACCGCGCGATCGCGCTCCTCACGCGGAAGTACCCCGTGTACGCGGCCGATCCGCCGCCGGGCGCGGTCGTCGCGATCGAGATCGTCGGGTGGCGGGGCTGGCCGTAATCGACCGGTCGGGACCGGTTCGGCGCGCCCGGTTGCACTCCGCCGGGGCCCTACGCTGCTCGCGGTGACCGACGCCTTCGACCCGGATCTCGAGACCGTCGCGCCCCTTGCGCCGGAGCAACCGGCGGCCGGCGCGGCGCAGGCGGCACCGCGGGCCCGTCGGCGGCCGCTGGTCGGGCTCGTCGCGGCCCTGGCCGTCGTTTCGCTCGTCGTCGGGTTCGGGGTCGCGACGATCGTGCTGAACGCGCGCGACTCGAACCCAAAGCAGGTCGCGGTCGTGGCTCCCGACGACAGTGTTCTCGGCGGGCTCATCCTGCAACAACGCGATGTTCCTGCCGGGCTCACGGTCGCGCTCCTCGACCACGGCGCCGACCTGAGCGTCGCCACACTCGATCTGTGCAACGGGAGGTTCGCAACCGAGTCGCAACGCACGGCCCGGCGCCAGGTCGCGCTCGCCGACGACCAGGACAACCTGCGGCTGAGCACCGAGGCGATCCTGTACGGCGCGCCTTCCGTCGGCACGCAGGCGATGCAGGAGCTGCAGTCGGTAGCCGCACACTGCCCCTCGACCCCGGTCAAGAGTCCCGTCGGTGAGGGTACGGCCACGACCAAGTTCCGGGCGGCGCCCGACGGCGCCTGGCCGCGAACGCCGTCGGTCGAGCGGCTCGCGTACGACATGGTGACGACCGACGCGACCACGAAGGTGCCGTTGCACTCGATCGCGGTGTACCTGCGGAGGGGTCGGATACTGATGGGCATCTACTTCGCGCATCCCGACGGTCCGCAGCCCGCCGTCGACGGTCGCACCACGGTCGCCGGCATCGTCGCGGTATTCGAGGCGCGCATGGCGAAGGTCCCGGCCCGCGTCGCCGGAGGCTGACGCCCCGCCTGCGATGGTGGCAGGTATCGAGCGCCATCCCTGGTCGCTCACGCAGATCGCTCGCCCTCGTCGACAGTCGCGCGCCCAGGTGCGATCATGCGACCATGACCACGACCCCGCGCGCGCACGACGACATCGAGGCGATTCTCTCGCAGGTCGCCGTCGACGACGGTTCGATCTCGCACGCGATCACCTCGCATTTCGACGCGGCATTCACCTGGAACTACGCCAAAGGCGAACGTCCGGCGCTCGACAAGCTCTACGAGAAGGCGAAGAACTCGCAGTGGAACGGCACGACCGATCTGGACTGGTCGATCGAGGTCGATCCCGAGTGCACCGCGATCGAGCTCTCCCGGAACGATCGGCGTATGCAGTACGTGCGGTCACTCGTCGACGAGCCCGGCTCGCCCGTGCGTAGTTGGGGTGAGGCGGAGATCACGCGCTACGCGATGGAGAACACCGCCCATCGGGTGAGTCAGTTCCTGCACGGCGAGCAAGGTGCCTTGATCTGCACCGCCCGTATCGTCGAGACGGTGCCGTGGATCGACGCCAAGTACTACGCGTCGACGCAGGTAATGGACGAGGCCCGCCACGTCGAGGTGTTCGGTCGTTACCTCGACGAGAAGCTCGAGACGCGCTACCCGATGAACGCCCACCTGGGTGCACTCATCGACGACGTTCTCTCCGACTCGAGGTGGGACATCACCTACCTCGGTATGCAGATCCTCATCGAGGGCCTGGCCCTGGCCGCCTTCGGGACGATCTACAAGACCAGCTCCGAGCCGCTCCTGCGCCAACTGATCCGCTACGTCATGAGTGACGAAGCACGTCATGTGGCGTTCGGAGTGCTGTCGTTGCAGGAGGCGTACGCGGAGTTGTCGGGGCCGGAGCTGCGCGAGCGCCAGGAGTTCGTCTACGAGGGCTCGCTCCGGATGCGTGACCGCTTCTTGCACCAAGAGGTCTGGGAGCGTCTGGGCGTGTCGGCTCGGGCCATCGTCCCGTATTTCATTCGGCAGAACCGCGACGAGGAGATCCTCTTCCAGCGCATGCTGTTCGCGAAGATCGTGCCGAACTGCAAGAAGTTGGGTCTGCTCGACCCGCGCACCCCGTGGCTGCGCGACCGCTTCACCGAGATGGGCGTGCTCGAGTACGAGGATTTCGTCGACACGAGCGTCGAGTACACGGAGCTGAACGCCATCGAACAGGAACGAGCGTCGGCGGCGGTGGGGACGTGAGGTTGCCGGGCGCGAGAGTCGTGGTGACGGGCGCGTCCCGCGGGATCGGCGC
>DATCCI010000025.1:0-3570 GCA_036511415.1 Acidimicrobiia bacterium | reverse complement strand
ATCCCGAGGACGTACGCATGCGACAGCAGCCCGCCGTGCGTGTTGAACGCGAGCTTCCCCGAGTCGTGGAACAGTGTGTCGCCCTCGACAAAGCGCCCGGCCTCACCTTTCGGGCAGAAGCCCATGTCCTCGATCTGCATGAGGCTCACAACGGTGAACGGGTCGTACACGGTGAGCAGGTCGACGTCGGCAGGCGAGAGCCCGGCCATCGCGAAGGCACCGGGTGCAGAGAACACCTGGGGCGTGCTGGTGAACGCCCGCTGCTGGGACCAATGGCCCCCGCTCGCGGAGTAGCCCTCCCCCACACCGGCCACGACCGCGGGCGCACACGGAAGGTCACGGGCGCGCTCGAGGCTCGTCGTGACGTAGGCCGCGCCGCCGTCGGAGATCAGGCACGAGTCGAGGAGCCGCAGCGGATCGGCGAGATAGGGAGCGGCCAGGTAGTCGTCGATCGTCATGGGCCGCCCGTGCATCACCGCATCGGGATGGAGGTTGGCGTGGCGGCGGCATGCCACCGCGATCGCCCCGAACTGCTCGGGGAGCGTGCCGAACTCGATCATGTGCCGGCGCATGATCGAGGCGAAGTACACCGGCTGCGGGAACCAACCGAAGGGCACCTCGAGGTTCTGCTTCAGCGACTGCGCGGCGTGCACCTCGCCCGGACCGCCCGTCATCGCCGCGCGTTGCGTGGCCCACGCGACCGGGAACACGTTGAGCACGTGCCGGGCGCTGCCCTCGCGTATCGCTCGTGCCGCGAGATACGGCGCCGTTGCGGCCCAGGCCATGCCGCCTCCCCACGGCGAGGTCCACATCTCGTGCGAGGTGCCGAAATGCTCGTGGAACGCGTCGGCGTCGAAGTCGGCGAACGCGCCCGACCACGTGATCCCGTCGATGTCTTCGGGTTGCAACCCCGCGTCGGCAATCGCCCGCGCCGCCGCTTCGGCGCCGATCTCACGGGCCGTCCGCCCGGAGGCCTTCGTGTACGCGGTCTCGCCGATGCCCGCGATGGCGGCCTGCCCGCGCACGTCGTCGAGCTCGGTCGCGTGACCCCAGTCGGCGGTATCGGGCACGGGTGCGGAACGTATCAGCCGCTCGACAGCGCGGGCACGGCGTGGGCGACGACGACAACGCTCCGGGGCGTCACATCGTCGTCGCGCACCATCGCGATGTGCAGCGCCACCCGGACCTGATCGGTGAGGACTTCGAGCTCGACGCTGCGGAAGTCGATCTCGCCGAGCAGGACCGGCGCGAGCGCTTCGTCGAGCGCACCGCCATCGCGCACGATCGACCGGAGCGGAGCACCGGTGAGCCATGTCGCGTCCTCGCCGACCAGCGCGGCATATGCCTTGCTGCACGCGACGTGGCGCAGCTCCAGATCGAGCACGGCAACGACCGGCTCCGGCACAACGGACTCCCGGACGACGGACTCCCGGACCACCGACTCCCGCACGAGAACGTCTCCGGCGAAGGCGTCGCGATCGCCGGAGCTCATCGACTCGACCAACGCGTCGAAGCCGGCAACGTCGAGGGACAGCGAACTGAGAGCCGCGACCAGCGCGCGGCGCACCTCCCACGCCGCCGTCCAGCAGCGCGCCCGCTCGTCGGCGCGTGCGACTCGGGCCGCGATCGACTCGACGAGCGCGACGTCATCGCGCGCGTACGGACGGCCGGGAAGATCGCGCGTCACGAGGAGCGCGCCCGTCGCGCCGACCGGCGCGCACATCGCGCTGTAGCAGCCGGAGAGTTGGAGATGCTCGTGGAGCTCCGGGTGAAGACGCCGGCGGAGCTCGCGCTGAGGCACCTGTGCGACGCAGATGAGCTCGCCCGTGGTCACGACGCGCCGAACGAGATTGGTCGACGTACGCGGATCGCGTCCGAGAGTCGATGCCGCGACCTCCGAGACCGGATCGCGGTGTGCCGCGTAGACGACGACCATCCCGTCGTCCGCCGAGCGCCGGTACACGAACGCGGTGTCGCCGAGATGCTCGGCGACGACACGCGCGGCCCGCTCGCCGACCGCGGTCGAGTCGAGCGTGACGGCATCGACCATCAGGTCGAGGACGTGCAACGCCTCTTCGACGCTCGACGCCGCATCGAGAGCTCGATACTGCAGCGCCGGACGCGCACCTTCGGGCATCCGCCCGGTCGCGGCGCGCTGGGCCTGCAGCCGCGCGACCGCAGCATCGGAGATCTCGTACCCGGCACCTACCTTCACGGCGACGAGCTGACCGCTGCGCACCCACCGGTAGGCGGTCTGGTAGTGCACACCCAGCCGGAGTGCCGCCGTCTTCAGGTTCACGAGGTGATATCTCCGCAACGCATCGCGGCCCATTCTCGCGGGCCGGCGGCCGGGCTCGCAGGCGACCAGGGAGTTCGCGAACGCGAGCGTACGGATCTGACCTGCCCGCCGGGGCCGGACTACGTTCGGATCCCGCTCCAAGGAGGCGCGCATGACGATGCCGACCGATGTCGGCGTGATCGACCTGATGATCGCTCCGCCTTTTCGCGCCGGCGCGCGGACGTACCAATTCCTGCGGGCCAACCTGCGAGACCGCGAATCGCTCGACGAATTCGAGTTCCCGGCCCAGTACATGTTCAAGGACGTCCCGCATCCCGAAGCGGGCGACGATTCCGTGCGCTTCCTGCTCGAACAGATGGACCGCTTCGGCATCGAAAAGGGAATGCTCGGCGTGTCGTTCGCCGAGGACCGCAGCGCCGACTCGCTGCGGGCGGTGCGCGAGCATCCCGATCGCTTCTTCGGGAGCCTGGAGGTCGATCCGAACCGCGGCATGGACGCGGTGCGCGATCTGCAGCGCGCGGTCGAAGAGCTCGGTGTGAAGGCGGCGACTGCGTTTCCCGCCGGACTCCACCCGCAAGTGCCGATCAACGACGCGAAGTTCTATCCGATCTACGCGAAGTGCATCGAGCTCGACATCCCGATCTGCGTGTGCGCGGGTGTCCCCGGGCCGCGCGTGCCGTTCGCTCCGCAGTACGTCGGCCTCATCGACGAGGTCTGCTGGTACTTCCCGGAGCTGAAGTTCGTGACCCGTCACGGCTGCGAACCGTGGGCCGACCTCGCGGTGAAACTGCTTCTGAAATGGCCGAACCTCTACTACTCGACCTCGGCGTTCGCGCCCCGCTACTACCCCGAGGCCGTCGTCAAGTTCGCGAACACGCGCGGCGCCGACAAAGTGATGTACGCCGGCTATTACCCCATGGGTCTGTCGCTCGACCGCATCTTCAAGGAGCTGCCCGACGTTGCGTTCCGCGACCACGTCTGGCCCAAGTTCCTGCGCGAGAACGCCGCGCGCGTCTTCAAGCTCACGTGACCGAGCGGACGGCGTTCGAGGCCGCTCGGGCCGGTGGGGTCGTCGACACCGCGGTCGGCTTCCCGAAGTCGCGTGAAGACATGTTCGAGTTCTACGAGTTCATTCGCAAGGGCAGCCACGACTCGGCGACCAAGGAGGGAGATCTCGAGTTCCCGGCCGGCTACATGTTCAAGAACGTGCCCAAATGGGAGTCGACCGATATGGGCGACCCGGTCGAGATGCTCTTCCTCGAGCACCAGCG
>DATCCI010000024.1:0-2366 GCA_036511415.1 Acidimicrobiia bacterium | reverse complement strand
CCGGCCGCGCTGCTCGCCGCTGATCGCGCCGTGCGCGAACGAGACCTCGACTGGCACCTCCGGCTCGCACGCGCGAGCGGACGCACGGTCGTCGTGGGGCCGATGTTCGACACCTGGGACGACCCCGGTGGGGGTCGGGCGATCATCAACGCGACCGTGGCGCGCAGCGGCCCCGACGCGCGCGTGGTTCCGCAGATCTCGACCCGTCCGTTCGAGCTCTGGACGCGTCTCGACTCGCCCGGCGTGCTCGTACGGTGCCTGCCCACGCTGTCGCGCGCCGTGCGCGAAGGCGGCGCCGACGGAGTGCGCCGAATCGCCGCCGACCCCGCGGCGCGGGCGCGCCTGCGTGACGAGGGCGATCGCATGCGGTCGACGCCCGTCTTCTCCGGTCGCTGGGACCACGTTGCGATCCGGTACTCGCCGTCGCAGCCGGGCTCCACCGGTCGTTCTGTTCACGACGTCGCGCGGGAGCGCGGCCGGCATCCGATCGACTGCCTCCTCGAGCTCGCGCTCGACGACGGCTTCGAGACCCAGGTCGCGACCGCGATGGCGAATGCCGACGACGACGACATGGCCGCACAACTGCGCGAGCCGGGGGTGATGATCGGCGCCTCCGACGCGGGCGCGCACGTCCAGTACAACACCGACAGCTGCTATGCCGTGTGGACGCTCCAGCACTGGGTACGCGAGCGCGGCGTTCTGACGATCGAGCACGCGATCAAGATGTTGACCGCCGACCAAGCCGACCTGTTCGGGTTCCGAGACCGCGGTCGTGTGCAGCTCGGCCTCGGGGCGGACCTCGTCTTGTTCGATCCCGACCGGGTCGGCACGACCGGGGTGCGGTACGTGCGCGACCAACCGGCGGGCGGCACGCGCCTGGTCACCGACGCCGTCGGCGTGGTCGCGAGCGTGGTGAACGGTGTCGTCGCGACTCGCGACGGCTCGCCGACGGGCGCGCGGCCCGGGCGGTTCCTGCGCTGACGCCGATCACGACGAGATAGCGGCCGCGCGGCGCGTCAGCGGCGCGCCGCGCGACCCGAGCGCGTGGCGATGTGGGCCAACCAACCGAGGAAGGCCTCCTCGTAGGCGATACCGAACTCGACCACGGCGCCGACGTGCGGGTCGGCCGTGTCGGAATCGGCGACGGCATCCAAGAACCCGCGGTACTCCGTGAGTCGATGCTCGTGCTCGGCTCGATGACCGTCGAGGAAGTCCGTGAGCGTGTCGTCGTCGAGGTGCTTGGCGAACCAGAGCGTGACGAGCAAGGGGATGCGCATCTGCTCGTGCGCCGGCTCCTGGCGGATCCAATGTGCGAACGCGCTCCTGCCGGCCGGAGTGATGCTGAAGGGACGGCGGTCGCGCGGACCGGGCGCGCCGGCCCGGACGAGGCCGCGCGTCTCGAGCGTCTTCAACTCGCGGTACACGTGGCTCGACGTCATGTTCCAGAATCGGGCGAGACCGCGCCGCGCCTGTTCGAGGAGGTCCCAGCCCGTCGCCGGTCCGTCGTGCAAGAGACCGAGCAGCGAGGCGCCGGTCGCGTTCAGCTCCGTCACCGCGAGATCAGCCTCGAGGTCGCCGTCCACTTGACATTCCCTTCTGGAGGGTTAGCCTCACTCTAACATTCCCCTAGGGAGGGTCTGTGGGCGGAGCGACTCTGGACGACGACGGATACTGCGTCGTCGAGGACGTCATCGATGCAGCCACGGTCGCCGGCATCCGCGCCGAGCTGGCCCGCCTGTTCGACGCCACGCCGTTCGGACGCGACGACTTCGAGGGCCACCGCACGCGACGGATCTACGCGCTCTTCGCCAAGACGCGTGCGCTCGACGAGCTCGCGACCCATCCGCTCGTGCTCGACGCGCTCGATCGTGTGCTCGGACCCGCGCAGTTGAGCGCGCCCACGGCGATCGAGATCGGCCCCGGTGAGCGCGCGCAGCCGCTCCATCCCGACGACGCGATCTACCCGATCCCGCGCCCGCACCCGGAGCTCGTCGTCAACGTCATGTGGCCTCTCGACGACTTCACCGAGGAGAACGGGGCCACGCGCGTCGTACCCGGGAGTCATCGGTGGATCGACGAGCGCCCCGGACCCGACGCGGAGACCATTGCGGTGAGCATGCCGGCCGGCTCCGCGATGATGTACGTCGGCAGCCTCTGGCACGGCGGCGGCGCGAACACCACGCAAGCATCGCGTGTCGGCGTCGTGCTCCATTACGCGGTGTCGTGGATCCGCCAGGTCGAGAACCACGTGCTCGCGGTCCCGCCCGACACGGTGCGCCAACTACCGGAGCGGCTGCAGGAGCTCCTCGGGTACAACGTCTACCCGCCGTTCCTCGGCTACGTCGACGGCCGCCATCCGCGCCGTC
>DATCCI010000023.1:0-2056 GCA_036511415.1 Acidimicrobiia bacterium | reverse complement strand
CGTGATCACCGACGTTTCCGTGGGCCCGGCCCGAGCACCAGACCCGGGCGGGCCCGACGCGGGCCTCGAGGAGCGATGGGGCCGTTCCGGCCCGGGAGCTCACCGCAGGAATTCGGGTACGTCGAAGTCGTCGTCGCCGAGGTCGAGTGCTTCCTCGCCGGCGAGCGAGTCCTGGTCGTCGAGCTCGAGGGAGTAACCCGACTGGCGCGGCCCGCGCGCTTCGCCTTCGTACCGGTCGAATCCCGCCGCGATGACGGTGAGCCGCACCTCGTCGCCGAGTGCGTCGTCGATGACGGCGCCGAAGATGATGTTCGCGTCGGGATGTGCGGCCTGACCGATGATCTCGGCGGCCTCGTTCAGCTCGAACAGCCCCAGATCGGACGGACCGCTCACGTTGAGCAGGATCCCACGCGCACCTTCGATGCTGGCTTCCAGCAACGGGCTCGAGATCGCGGCGCGCGCCGCCGAAACCGCGCGGCCGTCGCCCGAGGCGTACCCGACGCCCATGAGTGCCGAGCCCGCGTTCGTGAGGATCATCTTCACATCGGCGAAGTCGGTATTGATGAGGCCGGGCGTGGTGATCAAATCGGTGATGCCCTGCACGCCTTGCAACAACACCTCGTCGGCCATCTTGAACGCGTTCAACATCGACGTGCGCTCGTCGCTCACCTGCAACAAGCGCTCGTTCGGGATGATGATGATCGTGTCGACCTTCTCCTTCAGCTTCGCGATACCCGTCTCGGCTTGTACCGAGCGGCGGCGTCCCTCGAAGCCGAACGGGCGCGTGACCACGCCGATCGTCAACGCGCCGATCTGCTTGGCGATCTCCGCGACGACGGGCGCACCACCGGTACCGGTACCTCCGCCCTTGCCCGCAGTGATGAACACCATGTCGGCGCCCTTCAGCACCTCTTCGATCTCTTGGCTGTGCTCCTCGGCCGCTTGCTGACCGATGACCGGATCGGAGCCGGCACCGAGACCGCGCGTGAGCGTGCGGCCGATGTCGAGCTTCACGTCGGCGTCCGACAACAACAGAGACTGCGCGTCGGTGTTGATCGCGATGAACTCGACGCCCTTCAGTCCCGCGTCGATCATCCGGTTGACCGCGTTGCAGCCGCCACCGCCGACACCGACGACTTTGATCACCGCGAGATAGTGCTGCGGAGCACCGAGCATTGCGACCCTCTTCCTTTTCCCCGGTGACCTGATGGGCCACGGGATGTGCACGCCCGAGCAGGGATGCTCGCTCGCCCACGACCGGCATCCCTGCCAAACGAACTCCGGACTATGAAGCTCAACTTGAGGTTGACATCAAGGTCAACCTGTGCTTCGCGTCGAGACTGTACCGGAGCGTGGTCACCGAATCAATCAGGGCCACCTGCGCCGTGAGAAGCGTTACGCATCACCATGGCTCCCTCGCTTCGCCATCCTTGGCTCCGCTGCGTCCGCACTATGCATGCGAGACGGGTCGATCGGGAGTCGACACGTCGATGTACGAGAAGGGTGCGGCGGCGAGATGCGCGAGGACGGCTTGCGCGGACGCGGCTTTCGCGCCGAGCTCGCTCGTGTTCCCCAAGCGGATCTCGCCGCCACCCGCGAGGTCGAGCGCGAGCCCGTTCCCACTCACGTCGACCGCCGCGACCTGAGCGCCGAGCGCACGCGGAAGGCGCCCCACCAAGCCCGCGGCATCGGGCGGAGCGAGCAACTCGCCGACGCCCGGCGGGTGGCGCACACCGCGCACTTCGACCGTGTGCGGTGGGGCTGACTTCGCGGGCGCGATGACATGGCCGCTCGCCGCGACCAGCACCACGCCACCGGCGACGCGCACGAATGCGGCCGGCGTGTACTCCTCGATCATGATCTTCAGCGTGCCGGGCAGATCGCGTTGCACCGACGCGCGCTGCACCCACGGCATCTGCTCGATGCGCCGTGCGGCCGCGCCGGTGTCGACGAACAAGAGGTGATCGTGCACGTGGACGCCCGACGCGGCGAGCACCTGCGCGACCGTCACGTGCTGCGTGCCGGTCACCCGGACGTGGTCGACGTCGAGCATGGG
>DATCCI010000022.1:0-4158 GCA_036511415.1 Acidimicrobiia bacterium | reverse complement strand
GGATCGATGCTCAGGCCCAGCTGGCCGAGCTGGTTCGCACCCTCGCCGGCGAGCCCCGCTATGCGCTCGACACCGAGTTCCACGGCGAGCGCTCCTACTGGCCGCATCTGGCGCTGATCCAGATCGCATGGCCTGAAGGCGTGGCGCTGGTCGATCCGCTGTCGGTCGACCCGACTCCTCTCGGCGAGCTCCTCGCCGGAGACGGCTGCATGGTCGCGCACGCCGCCGATCAGGATCTGACGATCCTCGAGCGCGCGTGCGGTTGCGCGCCGTCGAAGCTGTTCGACACGCAGGTCGCGGCGGGCTTCATCGGGATGGGAACCCCTTCGTTGGCCGCAACCGTCGAGAAGCTGCTCGGGACGCGGCTCACCAAGGGCGACCGGCTCACCGATTGGACGCGCCGACCTCTGAGCGCCGAGCAACGCGTGTACGCGGCGGCCGACGTCGAGCACCTCTTGCCGTTGCACGACGAGCTCGTGCGGCGACTCGACGCGATCGGCCGGCGCGAGTGGGCTACCGACGAGTGCGAGGAGCGACGGCAGCGCATTCGTACGCGACCCGACGCCGAGACCGCGTGGTGGCGGATCAAAGGCGCACGCCAGCTGCGCGGCAGCGGACGCGGCGTCGCGCAGAAGGTCGCGGCGTGGCGGGAGCGGACCGCCGAGGGCCTCGACGTGCCCGCCCGCTACGTGCTCTCCGACCTCGCGTTGGCCGGCGTGGTCCAGCGCCCACCGCGCACGCGCGACGATCTCACGGGTATCCGCGGTATCGACGGACGGCTGCGCGACAACACCGCTAAAGAGTTGCTCGGCGCCGTCGCGGCCGGCGTCGAGCTCCCGGCGTCGGAGCTGCGGCTCCCCGAGTCCGACCGGATCGATCGGTCGCTCGCGCCGGCCGTGACGGTGCTGGGCGCGTGGCTGGCCCAACGCGCGTCCGAGCTCGACCTCGACCCTGCGTTGCTCGCAACGCGCGCCGAACTCACGCAGATGTTGCAAGATCGTCCGAGCCGGCTGGCGACGGGCTGGCGAACCGACCTGGTCGGCGAACCGTTGCAACGACTGCTCCGCGGCGAGGCCGCGCTCGTACTGCGCGACGGCGGGCGCCGGATCGAGCTGCAGGATCGGTAGTCGCGGGTAGCGTCGGTCGCATGGCTCGATTCAAGGTTGGTGTACAGCTGCACCCGCAGGCAACGACCGTCGAGCAACTACGCGCCGCGTGGAACGCCGCCGACGCGCTCGAGGTTGACAGCATCTGGCTCTGGGACCATTTCTTTCCGCTCTACGGCGATCCCGAAGCCGCCCACTTCGAGGCGTACGCGTTGCTCGCCGCGATGGCCGCAGACACGCGCCACGCGCAGCTCGGTGCCCTCGTCACGTGCAACTCGTACCGCAATCCGAACCTGCTCGCCGACATGGCCCGCACCATCGACCACATCAGCGACGGTCGCTTCGTGCTCGGCATCGGCTCGGGCTGGTTCGAACGCGACTACCGCGAGTACGGCTACGAGTTCGGGACCGGCCCCTCACGGTTGCGCGACCTGAACCGCGATCTGCCGATCATCATGGACCGTCTGAGCCGCCTCGAACCGCCGCCGCGTGGCCGGCTCCCGATTTTGATCGGCGGGAGTGGCGAGAAGGTGACGCTGCGGCTCGTGGCAGAGTACGCCGACGCGTGGAACACCTTCGGGCCGCCGGAGAGCTTCGCGCGCAAGAACCAGATACTCGACGAGTGGTGCGCACGCCTCGACCGCAAGCCGAGTCAGGTCGAGCGCACCGTCGCGATCAACACCACCGAGGTCGACACGTGGCCCGCGTACCTCGACGCGCGTGCCGACCATCTGATCGTGATGGTCGGGCCCCCCTTCGACCTCGCGCCGGTGGAGCGACTCTTGCGCGCCGCCCGCGACTGAAGCCGAGCTCGACGTCCTGCTCGCGGCGCCCGCGGCGCTCGGGCCGGGTGATGTTCAGTGCGAGACGGGCGTGTCCGCCAGCACCTCGCCGATGCGGAGCAGTTCCGGCGTGGCCGAGCCGAGCGAGAACTCGTAGCGCTTCAGCCACAGGAAATAGCGGTGGATCGGGAAGTCGACGTCGATGCTCACCCCGCCGTGGATGTGGAGCGCGGCGTGCGCGATCCGGTTCCCACCGTCGGCCGCCCAGAACTTCGCGGTCGCGACCTCGAGCGGGTCGTCGCGGCCCTCGTCGAGGTGCGTCGCCGCCTGCAACATCGTGAGCTCGATCGCCTGATTGTCGATGTAGCAGTCGGCCATCCGCTGGCCGACCGCCTGGAAGGTTCCGATCGCGCGGTTGAATTGCTTGCGCTCGGTCGTGTAGTGGGCGGTCAGGCGCAGCGCCTTGTCGGCGACACCGGAGACCACAGCGCAGGTCGCGACCGTTGTGCGATTGAGCATGAACGCAAGGACCTCGGGGCCCTGCTCCGCGGATCCCAGCCGCGCGTCGTCGCCGACGCGCACACCGTCGAGCCGGAGCTCGAAGAGCGGTTCGTGGTTCATGATCTGCTGGCGTTGCAGCGTGACCCCGGCCGCGTTGGCGGGAACGAGGAACGTACCGACGCCGCCGTCGACGCGTGCCGGCACCACGATGAGCTCGGCCGCACCCGCTCCGGGCACGCTCCCCTTCAACCCGTCGAGTCGCCAACCGTCGCCGTCGCGCGTCGCGGTGGTGGCCGGCTGGTCCGACTCACTGCCGTACTCGACGAGCGCGGCGGTGAGCAACAGATCGCCCGCGACCACCTTCGACAGCACCGCGCGCTGCGCGTCGGTGCCGAAGCGCGCGATGGGCATCGCCGCGCTGACGAGGGTCGGGATCATCGGGAGCGGCGCGACGTTGCGTCCGACCTCCCGCAGCACCATGCACAGGTCGACGAAGCCGAATCCCAGCCCGCCGACGGTCTCGGGCAACGCGATTCCGAGCAGGTTCGCTTTCGCGAACTCGCGCCACGTGTCGAGGTCGTACCAGTCGTCGGAACGGTCGCGCTCCTTCAGGTGCGGCAACGTCATCCGGTCCTCGAGGATGCGCGCGGCCAGACCGGCGAGCTCTTGCTGTTCCTCGGAAAGTGCGAAGTCCACGGTCGTTCTCCTGGGTCAGCGCGGGCTGCCGGGCATGTTGAGCCCGAAGATCGCGATCAGGTCTCGTTGCATTTCGTTGGTGCCGCCACCGAAGGTCAAGATGTGCATGCCGCGCAGCATGCGCTCGACCCGTCCGCGCACGACTGCACCGGGGGACGTGCCCGAGAGTGGCGCTTGGTCGCGCATGATCTCCATCAAGAGGCGGGCGGCTTCCATGTAGAACTCGGTGCCGTACACCTTGATCGACGACGCGTCGGCCGGATTCAGCGCCTCGCCGTTCTGCGCGAGCCACGCCACCCGCCAGTTGGCGAGCTTCAGGAACTCGAGCTTGGCGTGTACCCGTGCCAGGTTGACCTGGACCCACTCCTGGTCGATCACGCGGCGGCCGTCGGCGAGCTTCGTCTGTTGCGCCCAGTTGCGCACGTCGTCGAGTTGACGCTCGACGACGCCCGACGAGCACAACGTCACGCGTTCGTGGTTCAACTGGTTGGTGATGAGCGACCAACCTTGGTTTTCCTCGCCCACCAGGTTGCCGACCGGGACCCGAACGTCTTCGTAGTAGGTGATGTTCGTGTTGGTGTCGCCGAAGTTGTCGATCTTCTTGTACGAGAATCCGGGCGCGTCGGTGGGCACGATGATGATCGAGATGCCCTTGTGCTTCTTCGCCTCTTGGCTGGTGCGCACCGCGAGCCAGATGTAATCGGCGCCGCTCGCCAGGCTCGTGAAGACCTTCTGGCCGTTGATGACGTATTCGTCGCCGTCGCGCACGGCGCGGGTCTTCAACGACGCAAGGTCGGTACCGGCGTCGGACTCGGTGTAGCCGATCGCGAAGTGGATCTCGCCCTTCAGGATCTTGTCGACGTAGAACTGCTTCTGTTCCTCCGAGCCGTACCGCATGATCGTCGGCGCGACGGAGTTGATGGTCAGCATCGGCACCGGCGCGCCGGCGCGCATCGACTCGTCGAAGAAGACGAACTGCTCGATCGGGGTCATGCCTCGGCCGCCCCACTCCTTCGGCCATCCGACGCCGGCCCAGCCGTCGCGGCACATCTGCTTCCAGACGTCCTTCGAGA
>DATCCI010000021.1:0-2545 GCA_036511415.1 Acidimicrobiia bacterium | reverse complement strand
ACGTCGATGACCTGGCCGTACTGGTCGACCGCGCGGTGCGCCACTTCCCGGCGACCTTCACATAAGTTTCGTCCACGAACCAACGATCACCGACGCCGTGGCGGCACGGGCGAGCGGCGTCGGCGAGTAATGGCGTGAAGCGCTGCACCCAACGGTAGACGGTGACGTGGTCGACCTCGATCCCGCGTTCTGTGAGGAGTTCTTCGACCGTCGCGGTACGAAAGCCCAAACCGCAGGTACCAGCGGACCGCCAGGACAATGACCTCGCGCGGAAACCGGAACCCGGCAAACGCCGAGCTCGAGAACGCGGGTACCAGACGACAATGGCGAGGAAACATCCCTCAACCCTCACCGCCCGACCCGACGATGCGCCAATGCAACAGTGCCAACGCGACCACACGGCCAGCGTGATCATGCGCGGCCACGCGTTCATGCAGAACCTCCGTCGCGGTCACTACGAACTCGGGATTGACGCGCGCGTCCATCGCCGCGTCGCGGCCGCGTTCACCGAACTCGCCCGGACCATCTGAACGGGACCGGGAACGGACTCGGGCCGCGCGGCTAAGGCCAACTCAACGCAACAGAGCCCCGCGCACGAACTCGGCCGCACCGCGCGCAAGGTCGGGCGACAATCGTGACCGCGAACGCGCGGTCGTCGGCACAGGTGACTCGCGAGTACCACATTCGTGTCGCTATGTGCCGCTCGCGTGAGCGTGCGGTCGGTAGGGCGAGTCCGAACGTCGAGGTAAGGGTTGGTCGCGGAGCAGCCCGACGACCAGCGATTCGGTCGTTGCGATCGTGTCGGTGAGCAACTCCAAGCCTCGGTCGATCTCACCGGATTCCATCGACCATTTCGCGGCCGCGAGGCCTTGAATGATCGAGTCGTTGATCTCCGCGGCCTCGCGTGCGCGTAGCTGCGCCGCGAACAACGCCTGCTTGGTCTGCGCTGCCGCTCGGAGCTGATCGGAAGCCCTACCGACCAAGAACCCCAACAACATGATGGGTGCAACGCGGCCGAGCCACCCGAGCGGGTCCGCCGCGACGCTGTCGATCGCACCCCAGGCGACGATCAGCACGACGCCGATCATCCCCGCGGCTACGCCGCATCGCGAGCCGTAGGTCATCGCCAGCAAGGCGACCGGGAAGATGTAGAAGACCGTGATCGGATCGGTTCCATGGATCGTGAGTCGCATCACGAACACGACCGTGTAGAGCCCGAACGCCACGATCACTGCCGCGCAAGGCCGTTGGATATACGGAATGGCGATCCGGGAGGTTCGAACGTTCGCTTCGAGATCCACCCTGGCATCGTGCCGAAACCAACCAAGTCGGCGCTAGGGGCCTATGTCCCCACCGCCTAGAGTCGAGCGGACCGCGGCACGCGTAATCCCCGATCTGGCGCTCGCATAACCGTCCCATCAGGGGCAATCTGGGCGCGTTCGCGATTGCGAGCGCGCCTGCGGCTATACCGCGCCGGTGTGGCGTAGGTTGCGGGGTCGTCCGTCAGGGTCGAGCACGACGCGGTAAAGCGCGAACGCCGACCATCTTGCCCACTTGCTGACGCGTTCGGGGTCATGTGGGCGCAGGTGGCCGGGCGGGCGTGGTCCGCGTCGGCCGCTGTGGTGCCACCGGTCGAGGTCGGCCGCTGATTTCGATAGGGACGCAAAGCCTTCGGTCGGATCGAGGAGATCGGCGTCGTTGCCGTCAACGCGCTCGAGGTGTTCGCGCCACAGGCGCAGTCGCGTCTCGCGTGCGAGGCGGCGCGCACCGTCGCCGAGCCCGCCGGGGTCCGTTGGGGCGCGCAGGTCGGGCTCGGTGTCGATCACCGAGCACGAAATCTCCGAGTCGTGGGTCCACGAACGCCGGTTGAGGTTGTCGGAGCCGACCACCAGGAGGACATCGTCGATGACACAAACCTTCGCGTGGACGTAGATCGGTGTTCCGTCGGCGTTTTCGAGGTCGTATATCGCGACGCGGTCGCCTCCCGCGCGATGCAGGATGTCGGTGACGTATTCGCGGCCGATGCGGCTTGCCGCACTCGTCGCGCGTCCGCCCCGGTCTGGGTAGCGCGGCACGACCGCGACGACGTGCAACTCACGATGACGCTGCAACGCGTCGGCGAGCGCGTGCGCGGCCTGCTGCGACCACAGATACTGGTCCTCTACGTAGACGAGTCGGCGGGCCCGCCGAAACGCCTTGAGATAGGCCCGAGCGATGCTGCGCTCCCCCTCGGGTGCGAACGGGAACGGCGGCCGCTTCGCCGGATAGGTGCGCAGCACTTGCACGGCATGGGTCCCCTGGGGGGCCGGGTCCTCGGGCGCTGGTGGCAATGGGTCGGGGTGGCGCGGCTGGTGGGTCAGGCGCCGGGCCGCGATTCGCCACGGATTGCGATGATCGAGCGGCGTTGGGTCTTGCCACCGTTCACGAAACGTGAAGGCGAGATCGCCGACTGTCGGCCCTCGTACCTCGAGTTGGACGTCGTGCCATGGCGGCCTGTTGCCGTAACGGTCGTCGAGTTCGACTGCCTGGCAATCGCCGGCGTGCC
>DATCCI010000020.1:0-2786 GCA_036511415.1 Acidimicrobiia bacterium | reverse complement strand
CCTCGCGCAACTCGAGCGCATGGCGGTCGACGAACGCGTACGGCTCGCTGGGCAGGAGCACGACCTCCGGCGTTCGCGCCGCGACCTCGGCCAACGACACCTCGGGATACCGCTCGACCACATCGCCGAAGATGTTCACGATCCCGACGTGGGCGAGGAGCGACGAGCCGTAGGTGTCGGCGGAGAGCGACATCCACGGACGGCGCCAGATCGGGACGAACGCGGCAACCCGCGCTGGAATACGCGTGCGCGCCCGCCACTCTTCCCAGTCCTCGAACTGCTCCGGTGGCTCCGTACCGATCGCGGCTGCCAGCGAGCACACCGCAGGCCCGACATCGGCGACGGAGTGCGGCGACATCGAGTGCAGCGTCAGACCGTGCGCTTCGAGCGCGCGCGCGTCCTGCACTCGGTTCTCCTCGTCGTTCACGATCACGAGGTCGGGTGCAAGCGCGCAGACCGCGTCGATGTCGACGTTCTTCGTTCCTCCGACGGTTGGGGTGCCGGCGAGATCGCAGAACCGGGTGCAGCCGACCGGCCACAGCCCGAGCGCGACGAGCGTCTCGGTCGCGCTCGGGACCAACGAGACCACTCTCGCGGGTCTCACATGCGCTCGAGCAACTGCGCCTTCTTCGTCTCGAATTCGGCGGCGGTGATGACACCCCGATCGCGGAGGTCCGCGAGTTGCTGCAACTGTTCGGGAACAGTCGGCGCGGGTGCCGCCGCGGCCGGCGGAGCCGACGCGGGGTTCGACCAGCGCGCGCGCTTCTTCGCGTTCGCCTCCATCTGCCGGTACAGCTCCTGTTGCACGCCGTCCGGATGCCAGACGTCGTCGAAATGCGACTGGCCGTCCTTCCCCGCCGACTCGATGTCGAGATCGCCGGCGCCGATGACCCGCTCCCAGATCCCCTGGTGGAAGTTGATGTTGTTGATGCGCTCCATCGGGATCTCGACTCCGCGCTTGGCGACCACGCCGGTGCGGTAGATGACCCGGTCGTCGGTGACGACGAAATGGGTGAAGTTCCACTCCATGTACTTCACGGCGAGCCAGCCCGCCCACGCGACTGCGACGATCGCCCAAAGGATGAACAACCATTTGCGCGCCGTGTCGTGGGTCTCGGCGAGAATCAGCACGAGCACGACGAACAGCGGGACGCCGCTGGTGATGTGCTTCGAGAAGTACCACCAGTGCGGACGGAGATCGAGTGCGACCTCCTCGCCCTCGTTCAGCAGTTTCTTGGGGTAAGGCACACGGAAAATCTAGGCGTTCCCGGGCCCGGCCGAGAGACCCGTCAGGGCCGGACGTCGCCGGCCAGCAGAGGCGGGACGTCGTCGCCGTCGTAAGGATCGAGGTCGACCGCGATCAGGAAGCCCCGCGCGCGCTCGGCTTGGGGGAACCGATCGACGAGCGCGTCGTGCGCCGGACCGTGACTCGGCACGACGAAGTGCGCGAGCTCGTGGACGAGCACGTAGTCGACGACCCACGACGGATACGCCGCGAGCCGCGACGAGATCCGTACGGCACCGTCCTCCGGCGTGCACGAACCCCAACGCTGGCGCATGTTGTCGACCCAACGCACGCTCCTGGGGCGGGGCAGGTCGTAGTCGCGAGCGAGCCGCCGGGCGCGCGCCGCCACGTCGATCGCGGACGTGTCCGTGCGCCGGCGCATGCGCTCGGCCAGCTCTTGGGCCGTCACCTGCGCCTCGTCGAGCGACATCCAGCGCGGGAACGAGACCCGCAACCGGTCGCCGACCAGCACGGCTTCGACGTGCTTGCGCCGACGCGTTCCCCGTACGAGCTCGATCTCCATGTCCCCCATCTATACCGCGTTCAGCCGACCTCGCAGCACGCGCCCCGTGAACTCTCTGCGAACTGAGCGCGCCAACACCGCGATTCAATTTCCTCTGGGCAAATCCCGCTGACCCAATTTCTCTTGCCAAATTCTTCCTTGACGCTCGCGCGGCGCGGTCGTAGTGTCCGCGATTACCGGTTCGCCGATGCGTCGGACTCCAAACCCGTTTTCGGGCGCGGAACGGACGTACGTGCGGGCCGGGGCGTGCGCCGACCTTCGGGGAGGCGTACGGGCCGGCAAGTCGGTCGGCGGGCGCCTGCGAGGGCATGCCTGCCGGTTTGGCGCCGGAGGGAGGGCCCCGAGAAGATCGGAGCTGCCAACGCAGCGAAGACTACTCGGGGCCTTGCCGCGTCGGTGCTCGGCCGCGGATCGTTCGGTGGCCCGGCCCGGGTGACGCGCATGCGACCGTCACACCCGCTGTGTACCGTCCCGGCGTGCGCGACACGCTGCTCGACGATCTCGATCCGCTCCAGCACGACGCCGTCACGTCCGACGCGGCTCCGCTCGCGATCATCGCTCCGGCCGGTTCCGGCAAGACGCGGGTGCTCACCCGTCGGATCGCGTACGGGGCAAGGGAGGGCCGCATCGAGGCGCGCCACGTCCTGGCGGTCACCTTCACTCGCAAGGCGGCCGGCGAGCTCGTCTCGCGCATCGGTCGCCTCGGCGTCGACGGCCGGATCACCGCGGGCACCTTCCACGCCATCGCCCTCGCGCAACTGCGCCGCCACGCGACCGAGCGCAACCACGAGCCACCCCGGGTGCTCGATCGCAAGGCGCGCCTGCTCGGACCGCTCGTGGGCGGGCGGGGCGCGGCCTCGGCGGTGGCGGTCGCCGACGTCGCGGCCGAGATCGAGTGGGCCAAGGCGCGCCTCGTCACCCCCGACGCCTACGAGGCCGCCGCGGACTCGGCCGGGCGCCGCACGCCACGCGGTGCCG
>DATCCI010000019.1:0-2208 GCA_036511415.1 Acidimicrobiia bacterium | reverse complement strand
TCGTCGGGCTCGACGCCGTGAAGGGCACCCAGGGTGTCATCACCATCTCGTATGCCGCGCTGTACGACGCGCTCCTCGCACCTTTTGTGTTCTTCCTGGTCAGGCGGGTGCTCGGGAGCGACGATCGTGTGCGGGACGCTTGGTAGACGCGCGGATCCCGCGGGGCTTCCGAAAGTCGCCGACCGGATTCCCCGGCGGCGTTCCCACTAGCGTGCAACGCGTCTCGATGAGCCGTCTAACTGCATGAGCGACAACAGCCGCGTCCGAGTGAGCATCGTTGGCGTCGTCATCGTCGCCCTCTTCGCGTCTCTCTTCGCGCGGCTCTGGTTCCTGCAGATGGGGCCCGAGCAGAGCCTCGGGCGCGTCGTGAGCACACTCAGCACACGCGTCATCCAGACCGAGTCGCCGCGCGGCGAGATTCTCGATCGCAACGGCAAGGTCCTGGCCCAAGACGTGGCCGCGTGGGCGGTGACCGTCGATCGCGACCTCGGGCCGAAGACGCTCGATCGGGTGTTGGGTCAGCTCTCGGAGGTGCTCGGGGTCGACGAGAAGACGCTCCGGGCGAACTACGACAGCAACCGCCAGTCGCCGCTCGCGCCGGCGGTGGTTGCGCTGCGCGTCCCGCTCGCGCAGCAGCTCTCGATTCGGGAGCACGACGAGGACTACCCGGGTGTGAACGTGACGGAGCTGACCATCCGCTCGTATCCGTACGACGGTCTGGCCTCGCAACTGCTCGGCTACGTCGGCGAGATCGGCAGCGACCAGCTGAAGCAGTTGAAGGGGAAGGGGTATCAGGCCGGTGACCTCATCGGGCGCGACGGCGTGGAGGCCGCGTACGAATCGGTGCTGCGCGGCCGGCCGAGCCGCGTGACGGTGCAGGTCGATCCGACCGGCAAGCAGGTCGGCCCGCCGATCAGTGTCGACCCGGGAACGGTCGGCGACAACGTCAAGCTGGCGATCGACATCAACGCGCAAAGGGCCGCCGAGAGCGCCCTCGCGCAAGGGATCCTCGCGGCGCACACCATGCAGGACGTCACGGTCAAGACTGGCTACGCGACCCTGAACCCGACGGGCGGCGCGGTCGTCGTGCTCGACCCCAAGGACGGCTCGGTCGTCGCGATGGCGAGCAATCCGACCTATCCGCTGTCGTGGTGGGTCGGCGGGATCTCAACCGCGCATTTTGCGTGGTTGAGCAATCCCGGCGCACAGAACCCGCTGCTGAACCGCGCGACGGAGGGCCAGTACGCGCCGGGCTCCACGTTCAAGCTCGTGCCGTCGATCGCGATGAACCGCGACGGCGTGCGGGGCGCGGGCCAGTACATCCAGGACAACGGCTCGGTGATACTCGAAGGGTCCCCGTTCAAGAACGACAACGGTGCCCGGAACGGCTCGGTCGACCTTCAACGGGCGCTGACGGTGTCGAGCGACGTGTACTTCTACACCGCCGCCAACGACTTCTGGAATATCTGGAACGCGGGTGACAAGCAGCGCGGCCTGGGGATCCAGAGCGTCGCGGGCGAGCTCGGGTTCGGCAAGAAGACCGGCATCGAGCTCGACGAGGCTGCGGGTCGCATTCCGGACCCCACGTGGAAGGCGGCGTTCGCGAACGCGAACTACAAGAAGGGTTCGCAGGAGCTCCACTACGCGTCGATCTGGTACCCCGCCGACAACATCCACGCGGCGGTCGGACAGGGAGACGACTTCGTCACCCCGTTGCAGCTCGTGAACGCGTACGCGAGCTTCGCGAACGGCGGCACGCTCTGGACGCCCCACGTCGACGGATCGGTCATCGACCCGATCACGAAGCAGACGGTCTCGACGTACGCGCCGAAGGCGCTCGGCACGGTCGCGATCGATCCCTACACGCGTTCACAGATGCTCGCGGGCTTCACGGGCGCCGTCTCCGATCCCGCGGGCACTGCCTACCCGGCGTTCCAAGGGTCGCTGATTCCGGGTGGCGTCGCCGGGAAGACGGGGACCGCGGACGTCCAGAACAAGGCGTCGACGTCGCTCTTCGCCGCGTTCACGCCCATCGTCAACCCGCAGTACGCGATCGTCGCAGTGGTCGAGCAAGGCGGCCACGGCGCGCAGATTGCGGCGCCGATCGTCCGCCAGGTGATCGAGGCGCTGAACAACCAGCCCGCGACGCCGATCCCGACCGGCAACCGAACGACTCCGAAGGACTGATGGCCACCATCACCGCGCCCG
>DATCCI010000018.1:0-10268 GCA_036511415.1 Acidimicrobiia bacterium | reverse complement strand
AGGCTCTCGCTCTGCGCGATCTCGCACTCGTGGTGCGGGAAGATCAGATCGGTACCGCCGCCATGGAGATCGACGGTCGGGCCGTGCTCGTGCATCGACATCGCCGAACACTCGATGTGCCATCCAGGGCGCCCGACGCCGAACGGGGCGCGCCACGCGGGCTCGTCGGCGAGCGACGGCTGCCAGAGGACGAAGTCGAGCGGCTGGCGGCGATGCGGATCGTCGGGATTCCCCCCGCGCTCACGCGCCAGTCGCAGCATCTGCTCTTGGGAATAGTGCGACAGCTCCCCGTAGCGCGGGAACGTCGACACGTCGAAGTACGCAGTTCCGTGCGTGAGATACGCGTTGCCCGATTCGAGCAGACGCCCGATCAGCTCGATGATCTCCTCTATCGACTCGGTCGCGCGCGGTTCGGCGTCGGGTGCGCGCATCTCGAGCGCGTCCATGTCGTTGTGGAAACGCGCGATCTCCGCCTCGGCGAGCTCGAGGTAGGGAATGCCGAGCTCGCGGGCCTTGGGGAGGATCGAGTCGTCGACGTCGGTGACGTTGCGAACGTAACGGACCTCGTGACCGAGCTCCTCGAGGCGACGGATGAGGAGGTCGTAGGTGAGGTACGTCGCCGCGTGGCCGAGGTGCGTCGAGTCGTAGGGCGTGATCCCGCACACGTAGATCCGCACGGTGGGCGGCGGTTCGAACGGCACGACCGCGCGCCGGGCGGTGTCGTAGAGACGCAAGCTCACGAGCGAACCCTAGTGCTCGACTGCTCGGGCCGGGTTTACTCCGTCCGTTCGCTCACACCGACGTGAGCCGCAGGCTCGCGCGCATCTTGTGCCGGATGTTGACGGTCAGCAGCACCGCGGCGAAGGTCTCCATGCCGACGGCGTTTCGCAGCGAGCCGCCGTCGAGCGGACGGAGCCTCGGGATGCTGCTCGTGATCTCCATGACGGTTGCCTTGGCGTCGTCGTCGTCGCCGAGCACGATCACGTCGCTCGACATCTCGTGATCGATCTCTCCGAACTCGGCTGCGGGTACCAGGTGGAACGCGGTGCAGACACGCGACCGCCAGAGCAACGCCTGGATCTCGGCCGCGACGGACCCGTGTGGCGGGAGCACCGCATTGAATTCGTTGCCGTGCTTCACGAGGTTGTTCGCCATCGACACGACGATCTTGCCTGCGAGCCGGTCGGCGTGCTCCTGCACGGTCGGGATCGCCGACTCGGCGTGCACCGCGAGGATCACCACGGGCGCGTCGCAGGCCCATGCGTTGTCGCACGCGATCAATCGGCCCGCGACCCGATCGCCCCACTCCTTTTCGAGCTCGTCGACCGCGCCCCGCGCCTTGTCGACCGCCCGCGACCCGAACAACACCTCGTGGCCCACACTCGCGAGCCGCGCCGCGAGGCCGCCGCCCGCGGGGCCGGTCGCCCCCAAGATTCCGATGCGCATCCGAAGAGACTAACTGCCGCTCATAATTATGGGTCGCTCGCGCTGCGCCTCCCATCCGGTCGGCTCCGCTGCCGCTCACGCTCATTGGTCGCTCGCGCTGCGCCTCCCATCCGGTCGGCTCCGCTGCCGCTCACCCGATGCAGTCGGCGCCGAAGAGGATGCGCAGCTCGGCGAACAGGCCGTTGCGAGCGTCGCAGCGGAACTCGTCGCCGAGGCGAAGATCAGTCTCCTTGTCGGGACCGATCAGCGTGAGGAGCACCGGGCTGTCGCCCGGGTTCGCGGCCAGGATCTCGCGAAGTCGCTGCACTCGCTCGTCGGTGAGCGCGCCGGCCTTGACTCGGAGCTTCACCGGCGGGCCCGCGTCGACGTGTACCTCGGGCCGCGTGATGTCCATTGCCATGAGCTTCGGCGTGTCGTCGCGACCGTCGATCCGCCCGCGCACGGTCACGATCGCATCCGGAGCGAGCAACTCGCCGTAGGTCAGCATCGTCTTGGGAAAGACCATGACCTCGATCGAGGCCGCGAGGTCTTCGAGGACGAAGGTGGCCATGAGGTCGCCGCGCTTGGTGTACTTGCGTTGGAACGCGGTGACGACACCCGCAACCGTGCGCATCGCGCCGTCGTCGAGATCGGACAACTCCGCGATCGAGCACTCGACCAGGCGCCGCAACGCGTGCTCGACTCCCATGAGCGGGTGATCGCTCACGTACAGGCCGAGCATGTCCTTCTCGGCCCGGAGCCGTTCCGACTTGTCGAATTCGACGTCGGGAATCGCGAGGCGATCGTCGAACACGGGCGAGTCGTCGGCCGCGGCGCCGCCGAGGTCGAAGAGGCTCATCGTGCCCGCGTCGCGCTCGCGGCGCCGACGCAGCCCCGCGTCGACGATCACCTCGAACACGTTCAGCAGACCCTTGCGCGGATGACCGAGCGAGTCGAACGCGCCGCCGTTGATCAGCGACTCGATCGTGCGCTTGTTGAGCACGCCCGCGTCGACCCGATCGCAGAAATCGTGGAAGTCGGTGAAGGGGCCTCCCCGCTCGCGCTCTTCGATCAGCTGGCCCGACACGCCCTCGCCCACGTTGCGCACCGCGGACAAGCCGAACCGGATCGCGTGCCCTTCGCACGAGAAGTCGCTGTACGACGCGTTCACGTCGGGTACGAGCACAGGGATCTCGAGTTGACGGCACTCACCGAGGTACACCGCGGCCTTGTCGAGATTCGTCTTGACGCTCGTCAGCAGCGCCGCGAGGTACGGAACCGGGTGGTTCGCCTTCAGCCATGCGGTCTGGTACGTGATGAGGCCGTACCCGAGGCTGTGCGACTTGTTGAACGAATAGTCGGCGAAGGGCTCGATCTTGTCGAAGTAATCCTGCGCGAACTCGTCGGAATGGCCGTTGCGGACGCAGCCTTCGACGAACTTGGACCGCTCCTTCACGATGAGCTCGCGGATCTTCTTGCCCGTCGCCTTGCGGAGGTTGTCGGCCTCCTCGAGCGAGTAACCCGCGAGCTTCTGGGACACCCGCATCAGCTGCTCTTGGTAGATCATCAGCCCGAACGTGGGCCCGAGGATCTCCTCGAGGTCGGGGTGATCGAACAACACGGGCTTGCGGCCGTTCTTGCGCTCCGCGTACTCGGTGTGCCAGTTCTGCGCCATCGGGCCGGGGCGATAGAGCGCGATCACGGCCGAGACGTCTTCGAAAGTCGTCGGCGCGAGCGAGCGGAGCAGCGAACGGCACGGTCCGCCTTCGAGCTGGAACACTCCGATCGTGTCCGCCCGGCGCAGGAGTTCGAACGTCTTGGGGTCGTCGAGCGGGATCGCGTCGATGTCGGGGCGGGTTCCGGTGGTTCGCTCGATGAGATCGAGTGCGATCTCGATGACGTCGAGGTTGCGCAGGCCGAGGAAGTCCATCTTCAACAGGCCGAGGTCTTCGACGCCGTGCATCTCGTACTGCGTCACCATCGGTGCCTCTTCGAGCGGCGTTCCCGGCTCGGGCTTGCGCTGGATCGGCAGGGATTCCGTGAGGGGCTCGCGGGTGATGACGACCGCGGCAGCATGGATGCCGTCCTGGCGGCGCAACCCCTCGAGGCCCTTCGCGACATCGATCACGCGCTTGGCGTCGGGATCGATGTCGTACAGCTGGCGAAGGTCGCCCGCCATCTTGTAGCCGTCGGCGTAGCGGTCGTTCGGCTGCAGACACGCGTGCAGCGGTGTGTCGCGGCCCATGATGAGCTGCGGCATCAGCTTCGCGATCTTGTCGCCGACGGCGTAGGGATAGCCGAGGACGCGCGCGGCATCGCGGACCGCGGCACGCGCCTTGATGGTGGAGAACGTGATGATCTGCGCGACGTGATCGTGGCCGTAGCGCTGCGCCGCGTACCGGATCATCTCCCCGCGGTAGCGGGAGTCGAAGTCCATGTCGATGTCGGGCATCTGCTTGCGCCCGGGGTTGAGGAAGCGCTCGAACAGGAGGTCGTACTTGATCGGATCGCTGTCGACGATGCGTAGGCAGTACGCGACGCACGAACCGGCCGCGCTCCCCCGCCCGGGCCCGACTCTGATCCCGCGCGACTTGGCGTAGCGGACGAGGTCCCACACGACCAAGAAGTACGCCGGGAAGCCCATCGACTTCACGACGTCGAGCTCGTGCTCGATCCGCTCGATCACGTGGAGCGCCGGAGTGGGCCCGTAACGGTCCTTGGCGCCCTGCATCGTGAGCTCGCGCAGGTACGAGTTCTCGTCGTGGCCTTCCGGAACCGGGAACGCGGGCAGGACCGCCTGGCCGAATTCCAGCTCCACGTCGGCGCGCTCGGCGATCAACAGCGTGTTGTCGCACGCGTCGGGCGCCTCTGCGAACAGCGCGCGCATCTCCGCCGCGCTCTTGATGTAGAAGTCGTCGCCGTCGAACTTGAAGCGCTTGGGATCGCTCTGCAACGCACCGGTCTGCACGCAGAGCAACGCGTCGTGGGCCTCCGCGTCTTCCTTGCGTGTGTAGTGGCTGTCGTTCGTAGCGAGCAGTGGGGCGCGCAACTTGCGCGCGATCTCGAGCAGCGGACGGATAACACGCGCGTCGTCGTCGATGCCGTGGTCCTGCAACTCGACGAAGAAGTGCTCACGCCCGAAGATGCTCTGGAACCGGGCCGCGGCCTCGAGCGCGGCGCCGTGCTCGTCTTTCAGGATCAGCTGCGACACGAGACCGCCGAGGCAGCCCGTCGTCGCACTTATCCCCTGGTGATGGCGCTCGAGCAGCTCCCAGTCGGTGCGGGGCTTGTAGTAGTAGCCGTCGAGGTACGCGGCGCTCGTGACCTTGATGAGGTTGCGATAGCCCTCGTTCGTCTCGGCGAGCATCGTGAGGTGGAAGATCTCGTTCTCCGAACGCTTCGGGCGATCGAAGCGTGACGTGTTGGTGAAGTAGCCCTCCATACCGAGCACCGGCTTGATGCCCGCCGCGCGCGCGGCTTCGTAGAGCGGCAGGACGCCGTACATGTTGCCGTGGTCGGTGATGCCGACGGCGGGCTGACCGTCGGCGGCAGCCGCCGCGACGACCTCGCCGATCCGCGACGCACCGTCGAGCATCGAGTACTCGGTGTGGAGGTGCAGATGGACGAACGAATCGGTCAGAGCTCCGCCCTCAGGCCGGCCATCCACAGGCCCTGTGGACAGGGTTGTGGATGAATCACATGAGTGTGATTACCCTACCGCAGGTCGTCCGCGAAACGCCAGGCTCGGTGTCGGCGACACGCGAGTGCCGAAGTCGGCGCCGCGCGAGCGCCGAAGTGGGCGACTCGGGCGTCAGCCGGGGGCGCGGCCCGCCGCGGCGACGAGGGGGACGAGCATCTCGTCGGGGGTGAGCGAGCCGTGGCCGGAGCGCAGCTGGACCTCCTGCGCCAGCGCGGGATCGACGAAGGCGACCGCGTCGCGGGCCGCGAGCACGACGTCGCCGATCCGGCCGGGAACGCTTCCCGTGGCGCCGGTTCCGAGCAGCTCTTCATCGAGCACCTCGGCGCGCGACCAAACCCACGCCTGCGCGCCGAGCTGATCGTGCGCGGCCGCCAGCAGGTCGCGCGCCGCGCCCTTGCGCGCGTAGAGGTACCGGAAGCGGCCGTCGCCGGCCATCGCGGTGGTGAGTGGCGCGAGCTCGGGCACCTCGACCCACGATGCTCGCTCGAGGTGCACCTGACCGTGGTCGGCGGTCACCAGCAACGCGGCGCGTTCCGGCAAGGCGTCGAGGAGCGCCGCGACCAACGCGTCCGCCGCCGCGAGCTCGCGCCGGAAGACGCGATCGCGCAAGCCGAACTCGTGCGCGATCGAATCGACACCGGGGTAGTACGCGTACACGAGTCGCTCGCCGGCCTCGACCTCGAGCCGGCAGTGCTCCACGAGCGCGGCGGTCGTGTGCCATCCGACGAACCGGGCTCCCCGCAGGTGGGCCTTCGTGAAGCCCGTGCTGCGAAACTCGGTCTTGGTCACGACCGGAACGGCGCGACCGAGGAACGCGGTGTGACGCTGCACATCGAACGGGTCGGGTGTTCGGCCGCCGCCCGGCACCGACCAGCGCAGCACGTTGAGAACATCGCGCTCCACGAGCATGCGGTAACCGAGGATCCCGTGCTGCGCGGGTGCGAGCCCGGTCGTGATGGAGGTGAGCGCGGTGGCCGTGGTCGCGGGCACGACCGTGGTGATCGGGCCGCCCGCCATCGCCGCGAGCTCGGGCATGTCGGCGGCGTGCTCACGAAGGGCGTTCCAGCCGAGGCCGTCGAGCACCAACAGCACCACCGCCTCGGCCTCCCGCGCCGGCTCCGGCAAGAAGGAGTCGTCGCGCGCGCCCAGGAGCGCCGGGACGAGACCCGCGATGGACGCACCGTCGAGCGCGGGCCGCACCGCACCGACGAGGGAGGAGGTCATCGGCCGCAGCGTAGAACGTGGCCGGGGCGACGCCGTGGCCGCCTTCCGCGCGACGATGGGAGCATGAGGATGTCGACGCGCGGCGATTACGCGGCCCGGGCGCTGTTGTCGCTCGCGCTCCACGGCACGGACCGTCCGACCTCCGTGAAGGAAATCGCCGAGCGCACCCACCTTCCGCAGCCCTATCTCGAGCAGATCCTCTTGTCGGTGAAAGGCGCCGGGCTCGTGCGTTCGAAGCGGGGTGTCGGCGGGGGCTACGTCCTGGCGCGTCCGCCCGAGGCGATCACACTCGCCGATATCGTCTCGGCCGTCGAAGGCCCGCAGATCATCCTCGCCGAGCACCCCGACCATTGCGAGGGGCACTGCATCTTGCAGGAGGTCTGGGTCGGCGTCGACGACGAGTCGCGTCGCATCCTCGAGCGCGTCACGCTTGCCGAGCTCGTCGCCCGCACGCGCGTCGGTCACCCGCCGAGCTAGCGGCGGCCTTCGGCGAGTTGGTCGAGCACCTCGCGCAGCTCGGGTGGCAGCGGGTCGTCGAACTGCAGCCGCTCGCCGGTGACCGGATGGTCGAAGGCCAACTTCCCGGCGTGCAGGAACGGTCGCGACAACGCGATCTGATCGCGCGAGCCTCCGTAGGTGCCGTCGCCCACGACCGGATGACCGATCGCCGCGAGATGGACGCGGATCTGGTGGGTACGGCCGGTCTCGAGCTTGCACTCGAGGAGGCTGACCACCGGGACGTCGTACTCGTCGACGACCTGGTACTCCGTTCGGGCCGGCTTCCCCGCGTCGCGCACCGCCATCCGGGTGCGGCGCGCGCCCGAACGGCCGATGGGCGCGTCGATCAGTCCGCGCGGCGACGACAGGCGACCCCACACCAGCGCGCCGTAGTGGCGATCGACCGAACGCTTCGCGAGTTGCGCGACGAGCGCGTCGTAGGCCCGAGCCGTTCGCGCCACGACGAGCAGGCCGCTCGTGTCGCGATCGAGCCGGTGGACGATACCCGGGCGCATCGGGTCGCCGACGTTCTCGATGCCGGGAAACCGCGCGAGCAGGCCGTCGACGAGCGTTCCGCGTGCGTTGCCCGCACCGGGATGCACGACGAGACCGGCGGGCTTGGCGACGACCACGACGTCGTCGTCGGCGAAGCGCACGTCGATGACCACACCGGGATCGGGCTGCGGCCGCGCGTCGGGCTCGAGCGACGGCTCGGCGAGCACCTCCAGCGCACTTCCCTCGTGCAGACGATGACTCTTCGCGACGACCTTGCCGTCGACGGTCACCGCGCCGGCATCGATCAACTCCTGCACCGCCGCGCGCGGCCAGCCGGTCAGGAAGGAGAGCGCCCGGTCGACTCGATCACCGTCGAGGGCCGACGGGACGGTGATGGGACCCTTGATCACGCTTCCGGCGCAGGAGTCGGCGCGAACAGCGTGCGGACGATCAACAGGACCGCGCCGATCGTGATGCATGAATCCGCGACGTTGAAGACCGGCCACCAACCCACGGCGACGAAGTCGACGACGTGGCCGCGCAGGAAGCCCGGCGAGCGCGCCAGACGGTCGGCCAGGTTGCCGAGCGCGCCGCCGAGCACGAGGACCAGCCCGACCAGCGTCCAGGTGTCGGTCGCCTGGCGCACCGCGCGCGCGACGAACGAGGCGATCACGATCGCGAGGACGGCCAGTACCGGCGTGTAACCCTGGAACCGGCTGAACGCACTCCCGCTGTTACGGGACACGTCGAAGACGAGAGTGTCGCCGATGAGGTGCTTCGGGCCGTCGGCCAGCGCCGAGACCGCCCACGCCTTCGTCAGCTGATCGACCGCGACGATGCTCGCCAGCGCCGCGACGACCCGCTTGGTGCGGGTCCGGGAACCGATCGGGGTTCGCGTCTCAGCGACGCCGTTCGCCACGAGCCTTGCACTTCACGCATTGCTCGGCCCACGGGATGACCTCGAGCCGCGCGACCGGGATTCGGTCGCCGCAGGTCACGCACAATCCGTACATTCCGGTAGGGATCCGCTGCAAGGCGCGGTCGATGTCGCCGACGGTCTGGCGCGCGGTCGTCGACAACGAAAGATCGCGCTCGCGCTCGACGCTCACCGTGTCGCCTTCGCCCGACTCCTCGTCGAACTGGGTATCGCCCTGCTCGCGTTCCGACGCCAGCTGCTCGGCAGAGGCCTCGAGCTCCTCGGCCTGGCGCGCATGACGGTCGCGCTCTTCTTCGAGGCGCTCGCGCAACTTCGCCAGCGTGCTCGCGGCGAGCGGCGGCGGGAGCTTCTTCGGGGGCTCCTTCTTGGCCGGCGGCGGCTTCGGAGCCGCCTTCGGCGCGGGCTTGTTCGCGACCTTCATCGCGCCTTTTGTCGACGCTGCGGGCGGTTTCTTTACAGCCGACTTGACCGGTGCGGCCTTCTTGGCGGTCGGGACCTTCTTGGTCGCAGGCTGCTTCGCCTTGGTCGCGGCCTTGCCCGCGCCGACTTTCTTCGCAGCCGGCTTCTTCGTCACCTGCTTCTTCGACGAAACGACGCGCTTGACCGTCGGCTTCTTCGCGACCGGCTTCTTCGCGACCGGCTTCTTGGCGACCGGCTTCTTCGTGGCCGATCTCGTCGAGGCCGATTTGCGGACGCTCTTTGCCGACGCGCGGGCGGGCGACGGCTTGTTCTTCGCCGAAGCGGTCTTCTGGGCGCCGGTCTTCTGGGCGCCGGCCTTCTTGACCGGGGTCTTCCCGGTCGCCGCCCGCGCCGCGGAAGCCGGCGCCTTCGACACTCTGCGCGTGGTGACCTTGGCTTGGGCCATGCTTACCTTCTCGTTGCTTGGTTGGGCTTGTTGCTCGGTTGGGCCTGGTTGGCCGGGTTGGCCCGGGAAGGCGCCGGATTGTAGCGGTCCGATGGGACCGCCCCGGTCACCCCGCGCCGGACCCGATCCAGGGAGCGAGGCGGCGTCGCGCCTCGGCCGCGTCCAGACCAGCCACGCGCAGCCGCTTGGCGCGCGACCTCTCGCCGCCGACGACGGTGACGGCCGACGGCGCCACACCGAGCGCGGCCGCCAGCGCGATCCGGGCCGCGTCGGTGGCCCGGCCGTCGACGGGAGGTGCGGCCACGCGTATCTTCAGCGCGTCCCCGTGGCGGCCGACGACCTCGGTACGCCCGCTGCGTGGCAGCACGTGCACGTGTACGACGACACCACCGTCGACGCCCTCGACGACGGGACTCAGTGGCTCAGTACACCCAGACGGTCATGCCGATCGGCAAGATGTTGGCGGCCCAGATGAAGTTGATCGCGGCGTTCGAGACGCGGGTGCACCCGTGCGACGCGGGGAACGGCGGCACATCGGAATAGCCGTGCACCGCGATGCCCGACCACGTGAAGTACTTCGGCCGGAACAACACGCCGAGCGGACCGTGATCCGGCCCGTCGACCTGACGGATGACGGAGAAGATCCCCTCGGGAGTGTGCGCGCTGTAGCCCACACCGTCGAGCGTGTACGGGTGGTCGGAACCCGTCGAGGTGTTGAACGTGTATTGGACGAAACCGTTCTGGACGACCATGAGGATCTGACGGGCCTTGTCGATCTGGATCATCGAACCGGACGCGGCCCGGGCCTGCGGCCGTCCGGCGGTTCGGAACGCGGCCTGGGTCGCGGCGTCGACCACGCCCGAGCGCGGCAGGCCGTTCGCCTTCTGGAATGCCCAGATCGCCTGTTGCATGTCGGCGTCGAACACGCCGTTCGCGCCCGGCAGCCAGAAGCCCAGCGCCAAGAGCCGGTTCTGCACATCGGTGACGGCCGAGCCACTCGCACCGATGCCCATGAGCCCGACGTCGGGCAGGTTCTTCAGCGCCAGCATGCGGTAGCCGTCGCCGTCGGGCATACCGACCACCTGCACGACGTGGTGATCCGCGGCCACCAGGCCGGAGGCGCT
>DATCCI010000017.1:0-3631 GCA_036511415.1 Acidimicrobiia bacterium | reverse complement strand
CGATCCGCCCCGCGCTGCAGAGCGACGGTGGCGACATCGTGTTCAACGGGATCGACGAGGACGCAGTCGTGCACGTCTCGCTGGTCGGCGCGTGCGGGACGTGTCCGGTCTCGATGATGACGCTCAAGGCGGGCGTCGAGCGGATCATCATGGACCGCGTCCCGGGCATCACCGAGGTCGTTGCCGACGAGTAGCGTCGGCGCTCCATGGGAGACGCCACCGTCGCGCTCATCGAGCGCGCGCTCGAGGGTGACCGGCGTTCGATCGCCAAGGTCCTCTCATTGGTCGAGCGGGGCGGCGAGGGCGCGCGTGTCGCGATCCAGATGCTGCACCCGCGCACGGGGAACGCGTGGTCGATCGGGATCACCGGCGCGCCCGGCGCGGGCAAGTCGACCTTGACCGACGAACTCGTCGGGCGGCTGCGCGCCACCGGCGGAGAGGTCGGTGTGCTCGCGGTCGATCCGACGAGCCCGTTCAGCGGGGGCGCGATCCTCGGTGACCGCGTGCGGATGCAAAGTCACACGACCGATCCCGGGGTCTTCATCCGGTCGATGGCGACGCGCGGGCATCTCGGGGGACTCGCGCTGACGACCCCGCAGGCCGTGCGTGTGCTCGACGCCGTCGGCAAGGCGTGGATCGTGATCGAGACGGTGGGTGTCGGCCAGGTCGAGGTCGAGATCGCCGGCCACGCCGACACGACGGTCGTCGTCGTGAACCCCGGTTGGGGCGACTCCGTGCAGACCGCGAAGGCGGGCCTGATGGAGATCGCCGACGTGTTCGTCGTGAACAAGGCCGACCGGCCCGGGTCGGCCGAGACCCAGAGCGATCTCGTGGGAATGCTCGAATTGTCGAGCCGCCGGGTGTGGCGACCGCCGATCGTGCGCACGGTCGCGACGACGGGTGAGGGTGTCGACGAGTTGTTCGACGCGATCGCCGCGCACCGCTCGCATCTCGAGGCGACGGGCGACGCCGACGCCCGACGGCGAGCGCGCCTGCGCGAGGAACTGCGCGGCCTGGTCGGCGCCGAGATGCTGGATCGGGCGGCGAAGCTGTGCAGCGGACAGCGCTTCGAGACGATCGTGGACGACGTCGCTCGGCGCGCCCGCGATCCCTACTCCGCAGCGGACGAACTACTTCACGAGTGAGCCGGCACCCGCTCCGCGCGCTGCTCGCGAATAGGGTCCGGGCATGACCGATGAACTCGTCCGCGTCGAGCCCAACTCCGACGGTGTCGCCGTCGTACGCCTCAACAACCCGCCGATGAATCCGCTCGGGCGGGCGTTGCTCGAGGAGCTGCGCGACATCGCGCTCGGGGTCGGCGCGGATGCGACCGTGAAGGCGGTCGTGGTCGCGGGTGGGGAGAAGGCATTCGCAGCGGGGGCCGACATCGCCGAGTTCTCGGGCCAAGAGGCTGCTCGGGCGATCTCGGGTGCCTTCCGCGACGCGTTCGACGCGGTGGCGGCGATCCCGCGCCCGGTGATCGCGGCGATCAGGGGCTACGCGCTGGGCGGCGGTCTCGAGCTCGCGTGCGCGTGCGATTTTCGGGTCGCGGGCGAGACCGCGCGGTTGGGCCAACCGGAGATATTGCTCGGAATCATCCCCGGCGCGGGTGGGACGCAGCGGTTGACCCGCCTGGTCGGCCCCGCCCGCGCGAAGGAGATGATCTGGAGTGGCCGGCAGGTGCGCGCCGAGGAAGCCCTCGCCATCGGTCTCGTCGACCGCGTGGTCGCAACCGGCGACGAGGAACACGCGGCGCTGCACTGGGCCGCAGAGCTCGGGCGGGGTGCCGTCGTCGCGATGGGTCTGGCCAAGCGTGTGATCGATGATGGTCTCGGCCTACCGCTCGCCGAAGGGCTCGACCGCGAGCGCGACGCATTCGTCGAGGTGTTCGCCACCGACGACGCGAGTGCGGGAGTGACCTCGTTCCTGGCCGACGGTCCCGGCAAGGCGAAGTTCGCCGGTCGCTGACGCCGGTGAAGATCAGGCCAGGGCGCGCAGCGTCCGGCCGACCGTCGCGATGCGGTCTTCGCCCCACGGCAAGGCGAACACGATCGGGACGTCGACGCCGTGGTCGGCATAGGCCTGCACCGCGTCGCGCACGTGCTGCTCGTCGCCCATGATCTGGATCGCGTCGACCCAGTCGTCGCTGATCGCCTCGAGCGCGCCGTCGCGGTCGCGCACGGCCCACCGGTTCTGGAAGTGTTGGACCTCGTCGACGAAGCCGGCTCGCTCGAACTGCGATGCGTACGCGGGAACGACGGCGTAGTTGAGCAAATCCCGGCGGGCGAGATCCGCGTAACGGTCGCGGTCGGTGACCGCGCAGTGGACGTACGCGTGGATCTGCGCCGCCCCACCGGCCCGCACGCGTTCGACGCACCAGGGAACCAGTGACGCCGGCAGGTAGTTGAGCAGCACGACATCGGCCAGCTCGCCGCCGAGGCGCAGCATCTGCTTGTTCAGCGCCGCCAGCGCGATCTTGGGGCGGCGCTCGCCGAGCTTCAGCCCGAGCCGGAAGCGCTTGACGTCGTAGAAGTCGCCTTCGAAGGTGACCGTCTCGCCCGTGAGGCACTCCCGCAAGAGAGTGAGGAACTCGCGTACCTGCGCGATCGGGCGGTCGGTGTAGCCCGCGCCGTGCCACTGACCCGCCACCGCCGGCGACGAGATGCCCACGCCGAGGAAGACGTCGCGGTCGCCGGCGAGCTGTTGGAGCGTCGCGGCTGCCATCGCGTGGAGCGGCGGAGTGCGCAATTGCAGCGCGAGCACACCGGTTCCGATGCCGATACGGGGCGCGACCTGGCTGATCGCCCCGAGCAGCGACATGCCTTCCGCGGCGTTCGCTTCCGCGACCCACACCGCCGCGTACCCGAGCTCGTCGGCCTCGCGCGCGACGTCGAGCGACAAGCCGGCGCCCAGCGTTTGCAGACCCGCGACGCTCACTGCCCGATTCGTCATGCCGCCTCCGCGATCGACTTCAGCCGGCGCAGGTTACGGCGCCAGATCGCGCGCAGCACCGGCTTCGCCAAGAGCGCGCCGACCTCGCCTCCGAGCCACCACGGAAAACTCAGGCGTTCGTTCCACGTGAAGCGGGTCCGCCGGCCTCGTCGGCGGCGCAAGACGAAGCGGCCCCGGCCCGTGACGACACCGCGGTGCTCGATGCCCATCAGCCGCCCGGGTTCCCATTCGGTGACCGTCATGCGGTCAGTGAGGCGAACCGGTCCGACCCGCGTCACGCAATCGAACGTCGTCCCGGTACCACGTGTTTGCTTCCCGGTGAAGCGAATCGTGTCGGCGTCGGCCATCCAGTCGACGTGGTGCTCGATCGGCTCGACGATCCGCCAGATGTCGTCGGGTGGTGCGTCGATCGTGATCCCGACCCGGATCCTCACCGAGCGGCCCGCAACGCCGCGGCCGCGTCTGCCGGCGCGACGATGTTCACGGAGAGGCCGCTGGCAAGCTCGAAACCGGCCGCCACCGTGACGCGAGGAACCACGTCGACCCACCAGCGGAACGGTCCGGCATGGTCACGGGGGGCGCTCTCGATCATGACGTTGTAGGCGACGTCGCCGATCACCAGACGAATCGACGCGATCGCGTCGCGCAATGCGTTGCCGACGGCGCGTGCTTCGTCGTC
>DATCCI010000016.1:0-3590 GCA_036511415.1 Acidimicrobiia bacterium | reverse complement strand
CAGGCCGCCACGAAGGAGCTCGACGCGTTCGTGGAGCTCACCGACTCGGTCGAGCAGCACCCGGTGCTGATGGACTGTGCGCGGGCGTTGGGCAAGCACCGCCGGGTGGACGAGTTGTGGGAGGAGCTCGCGGCCGCTTCGCCTTCGGGCGCGCTCGTGACCGAGGGCCGCATCGTCCTCGCCGGAGCGCGCGCCGACCAGGGTCGCCTTACCGAGGCGATCGCCATCCTCGACCGGCGCGGCGGTCAGCCGAATCGCGTGCAGGATCACCATGTCCGGGTCTGGTACGCACTCGGCGACCTCTACGAGCGCGCCGGCGACCTGCCGCGGGCCCGTGAGCTGTTCTTGCGCATCCGTCGCCACGACGCGGCGTTTGCCGACGCCGCCGAGCGACTCGCCGCACTCGGCTGAGCGCTCGTAACCGTCACACCTTCCACATAGCGTTTTCCTCGCTTCCCTCACCCTTCCCCGTTCGAGTCCGTTCGGCGCCGGTGCGCAGCGAACCGGGGAGTCTCAGGGGAGTCTCAGTGGATGCAGAATCGTTCAATGTCGCGATCGTGCGCGGTGTGTGCTCGAGCCCGCCCGAGCTACGCGTGCTGCCTTCCAATCAGCACTTGGCGCAGCTCCAGGTGACAACTCGGGTCGCCGGCCGCGCGATGTCCGTCCCGGTGTCGGTGATCGACCCACCCGCCTGGCTCGAGGAGCTCGACGCGGGCGACGAGCTCGTGGTCCTCGGCGCGGTCCGCCGGCGGTTCTTCCGAGCGGCCGGCACGACCGCCTCGCGGGTCGAGATCGAGGCGGAGATCGTGTGCCGGGGGCGCGACCGGCGCCGCTCGCGCGGGCTGCGGCGTCGCATCGAGGAGCTGCTCGAAACCCTCGAGAGTTGACCAACGGGCACCAAATGTGCACCGAACGCGCACGAGAGCACCACGGAATCGCCCGCCCAACCCCCGACCTTGTCGACCGCGACGGTACAGTGGCTGCGCGCGCGGCCGATGAACACGCGTGGGCGACACTCCGACGGCGTGGTGTTGCCCGTGGCGCAGGGGTACTGAGAAAGCTGGTGGTCAACGGTGACCGTAGAGGCGACCCCGGCCCGGGGAGCGGAGACGCTCGCCCAGGTCGTGATCAGGTTCGCGGGCGATTCGGGCGACGGTATGCAGCTCGTCGGCGACCGATTCACGGAGTTGTCGGCCATGTTCGGCAACGATCTGGCGACCCTGCCCGACTTCCCGGCGGAGATCCGCGCGCCCGCGGGAACGATTGCCGGTGTTTCCGCGTTTCAGGTGCACATCTCCGACCACGAGATCGTGACGCCGGGCGACACGCCGAACGTCCTCGTCGCGATGAACCCGGCCGCGCTGAAGGCGAACCTGCGCGATATCGCGCCGGGTTCGACCCTGCTGATCAACGTCGACAGCTTCGAGCCCCGGAACCTCGACAAGGCGGGTTACGCGCAGAACCCGCTGCACGACGGCTCCCTGGCGGCATACCGCGTCTACGAGGTGCCGATGACCTCGATCACGGTCGAGGCGACGAAGCCACTCGGGGTCAAGCCCCGCGACGCCGAGCGGTCGAAGAACTTCTTCGCGCTGGGGCTCATCTGCTGGATGTACACGCGTCCTACCGATCCGCTCGTCGACTGGATCAAGAAGCGCTTCGCGAACCGACCCGAGGTGTTCGAGGCGAACGTCGCGGCATTTCGCGCCGGCTACAACTTCGGCGAGACCGCCGAGCTGTTCGACCACGCGTTCCAGGTCAAGCCCGCGTCGCTGGCGCCGGGCGAGTATCGCCAGATCACCGGCAACGTCGCGCTCTCCTACGGGCTCGTCGCGGCCGCGCAGGCCGCGAAGTTGCCGCTGTTCTACGCGTCGTATCCGATCACGCCGGCGTCCGACATCCTGCACGAGCTCTCGAAGTTGAAGAACTTCGGCGTGAAGACACTCCAGGCCGAAGACGAGATCTCGGCCGCGGGCATCGCCATCGGCGCCGCGTTCGCCGGGAGCCTGGCAATCACCGGGACGAGCGGTCCGGGGATCGACCTGAAGTCGGAGGCGCTCGGGCTCGCAGTGAGCCTCGAGCTCCCGATGATCGTCATCGACGTGCAACGCGGGGGCCCGTCGACGGGCCTGCCGACCAAGACGGAGCAAGCCGACCTGTTGCTCGCGATGTACGGGCGCCACGGCGAGGCACCGATGCCGATCGTTGCGGCCAGCTCGCCGAGCGACTGCTTTGCCGCCGCGTTCGAGGCGGCCCGCATCGCGATCAAGTACCGCACCCCCGTGATGCTGATGACCGACGGATACCTGGCGAACGGCGCGGAGCCCTGGGTACTGCCCGACGTCGGCGCGTTGCCCGACATCTCGGTGCCCTTCGCCACCGAGGCCAACCACGGCGACGACTTCTGGCCGTACCTGCGCGACCCGGAGACGCTGTCGCGCCCGTGGGCGATCCCGGGCACGCCGGGGCTCATGCACCGTGTCGGTGGCATCGAGAAGGAAGACGGCACCGGCAACATCAGCTACGACCCCGACAACCACGACCGGATGACGCGCCTGCGTGCCGCCAAGGTCGCCGGTATCGCCAACGACATCCCGCTCGTCGATCTCGACGATCCCGACGGAGCCGACTTCCTTCTTCTTTCGTGGGGTGGCACCTGGGGCGCGACCACCGAGGCGACGCGCCGGATTCGGGCGCGCGGCAACAAGATCGCCCACGCGCATCTGCGGCACCTGAACCCGTTCCCCCGCGACCTGGGCGACGTGCTGCACCGCTATACGAAGGTGCTCGTCCCGGAGCTCAACCTCGGTCAGCTCTCGAAGCTGGTGCGAGCCGAGTTCCTCGTCGACGCCCAGAGCTACACGCGAGTCGCCGGCGTGCCGTTCCACGTGGCGGAGCTCGAGAACGAGATCCTGGAGATGATGCAGTCGTGACCAACGGCGACGGTAACGGCAACGGGGCGGCCACGACTGTGAAGCTCGCGCGCAAGGACTTCCAGTCGGATCAAGAGGTTCGCTGGTGTCCCGGCTGCGGCGACTACGGCATCCTCACCGCGATCCAGCTGCTCTTGCCCGATCTCGACGTCAAGCCCGAGAACCTCGTGTTCGTCTCGGGGATCGGTTGCGCGGCGCGGCTGCCGTACTACATGAACACGTACGGCGTGCACAGCATCCACGGGCGCGCGCCGGCAGTCGCGACGGGCGTCGCGCTGGCGCGCCCCGACCTCGACGTCTGGGTCATCGGCGGCGACGGCGACATGCTGTCGATCGGTGGCAACCACCTCATTCACGCACTGCGGCGCAACGTGAACCTCAAGATCCTGATGTTCAACAACCAGATCTACGGTCTCACCAAAGGCCAGTACTCGCCGACGAGCGAGGTCGGCAAGATCACGAAGTCGACGCCGTTCGGGTCGCTCGACCACCCCTTCAACCCGATCTCCATCGCGCTGGGCGCGGAGGCGAGCTTCGTTGCCCGCACCCACGACATGGACCGCAAGCACATGACGGAGATCTTCCGCCGAGCGCACGAACATCGAGGCGCGGCCTTCGTCGAGGTGTACCAGAACTGCAACGTCTTCAACGACGGCG
>DATCCI010000015.1:0-7788 GCA_036511415.1 Acidimicrobiia bacterium | reverse complement strand
ACGCCTTCAAAAGGTCTTGTTCGCGGGGCATACGCACTGGCCCCCTCCCGAGGTTCGGTCCCGATTGTATGCACGGGATCTCCTCGAGTCGATCAGTCGAAGTGGAGACTCCCGGACCCGACTTCGGCGGCGACGTCGCTGATCGGACGGTCACGGGAGAAGGAGTAGGCGCGCAGCAGAACGAGCGCATCGGCGAGGGATACGCCGGCCTGCACCGAGATCCTTCCGGTGGCTTGATGTACCTGCATCCGGTGGTTCGGGACCTGTTCGAGCTGCCAGGCGACCGTTCCCGGGGGAGCGTCTGCCTGCCAGGACAAGAGTGTTCGGCTCGCCAATCGCGCCACGACGACGGCGTTGTCGATCTGAGCGTCGGTGAGCGCGCCCGAACGGTCGCGGTACAGGTTGAGGGCGCCGATGCAGATCCGGTCGACGAGCAGCGGGAAGCCGAAGGCCGCTCGGACCCCGGCCTCCAGGGCACCGCGACGGAACTCGGGCCACTGATCGATGTTTTCGTCGGCCAGGTCGGGGTCGAAGACGGGATTCTTGGTGCGATAGGCGGTTACGCACGGCCCCTCACCCAAGGTGTACTCCACTTGTTCGACCGCGGCGGTCACGCGGTCGGACACGCCGACGCACCCCAACGACCGTCCGCCGGACACCAACATCAGTCCGGCGCCCGTGACGTCCAAGACGTCGGTGCACGCGAGGCACAAGGAACTGGCCGGATCGTGATTCTGTTCCGTGCGCGCCGCGAGAATCTCCGCGAAGCGCTCCGGCTGGAGTCGGCCGACCGTCACCTGACCTCCGGGGGTTTCTCAGCGTCTGCCACTGGGGTGCGAAGGCGAAAACGGGGGCTCGATCAACCCCTCGCGCGGGCATGACGACCTAACGGAAACCCTACCCGTGCCATCGCGGGACAATCCTTGCCGCGGGAACCTGCACGAAACGGCGTCGCGGACCCTCCCGGCGCGATGCGGTAAATGCTCGACGCGAAGCTCGCGGTCCCAGTCGCACGCCTCCGAGGATCGCCGTCTCCCCAAGGACAGGGTGAAGGCCAAAGATTCCGAGCACGACGTGGACACCTTCGTTCCCTGGAAAGGCCGGTGCACCGAGGGATCACGACCTGAAGAGCGCACCAAAGACCGACGTGGAGGTGGTCCTGACGACCTGGCGGCTCGTCCCGCGGAAGTCCTCAGCGGGCGCGCGCCGCAAACGCCGGATCCGATTGACACAACCTCAACGTGCGGCAAGGGTGCACTTCGACGACGCGGAGGTGTCTGCTGTGGCCGAGAGCGTGTACAAGGTCATCGAGTTGGTCGGGACCAGCACCGAGTCCTGGGAGAAGGCGGCGGCCGCCGCGGTCGAGAAGGCCGCCAGCAGTCTTCGTGACTTGCGCGTCGCCGAAGTCGCCGAGCTCGACCTTCAAATCGAAAACGGTCTGGTCAAGGCGTACAGGGCGAAGGTGAAGGTCTCGTTCAAGTACGAAGACTGACCGGGTGGCTTCGCCACGATCGACGGCCGCGCGGGAGCGGCACAGGTTGCGGCCTTGCTGTCCGAGGACCACTCGAACGCGGCCGTGAGGGATCGGCACTGTTGCGTTGTGTTGGATCTTGCCGCGTAAGGCCGAGTTGCGGGCGGTTTCGGTTCAGATCGTTTGGGTGAGTTCGGTGAGCGCGGCCGCGAGACGACAGCGGGAACGGGCATCGATGCCGAGTTCGTAGTGACCGCGCCGGAGGTTCTGCATCAACGCATGGCCACGAACGATCACCCGCGCCGAACGGTTGCGTTTCAGTCCCCGCATCGGACGTAATCGCGCCTTGAGACGACCATGGTCACACTCAATGCGATTGTTCGCATACTGCTCGACGTTGTGGAACACGGCCGGCATGAGCTCATTGATCGCAGCCCGTAACGGTGGGGCTCGATCGGTCACCACCTCGACCGGTGCGCTATGCGCCTCCAGCGCCGACGTGAAGAACCGACGTGCAGCGCGAGTGTCACACCGGGCGGAGACGTACACGTCGATGATCTGGCCGTACTGATCGACGGCCCGATAGACGCACTGCCAACGTCCCGCGACCTTCACATTCGTCTCATCCGAACCAACAATCACCGACCGCGTGCCGACACGGCCGCGCGGCGTCCGCGAACAGCGGCGTAAAGCGTTGCATCCATCGGAACACGGTCACGTGGTCGACCTCGATCCCCCGCTCGGCCAACAGCTCCTCGACATCGCGATAGGAGAGCCCGTAACGGAGATACCAACGCAACGCGAGGACGATGATCTCAGGCGGGAACCGGAACCCGGCAAATGCCGAACTCGAGAGCGTGAGTAGCGGACGACAGCGGCGAGATCTCATCCCGCCACCCTCACCGCCCGGCACGACGATGCGCCAATGCAACAGTGCCCGGCGACGCGGCCCCGGCTCGCACGATGTTACAAAACGATTTGCGCTCGCGATGAGACCGGACCGGATCGTCGTAGGTGAGGTACGGGGCGCCGAGGCGTTCGAGTTGACGCGCGCGATCAACGCGGGCTGCGGGTTCTTGTGCACGCTGCACGCGAACAGCGCTCGCGACGCAGTGAACGCACTCGTGAACGCGGCGCTGATGGCAGGAGAAAATGTGACCGAGCGCATCGTTCGACGGATCTTCGTCGAGGCGCTCGATCTGGTGGTGCACGTCGATCGCGACGACGTAGCCCGCCCCGATGGCCATGTACGCAGGCAGGTCACGGAGATAACCGCGGTCGTGCCCAGCCTGACCGACGCGGAGACGTACGAACCGATCTTCGTACGTGACGGCCTCGGTCGGCCGCTCGAGTGGACCGGCGCGCTGCCTCCGGCGTTCGAGCAGCGCGTCGACCGTGTACTGCCCGAGGGAGCCGGACTGCGTTGCCTGCTCGAACGCGGGCGGGTGTCGAGATGAGTGTTCTCGCGGCTTGCGCGGTCGGCGTGTGCTGCGCGCTCGTAGCCGCTGCGCTCATGGGCACGCTGCCGAACGTGCGACTTCCGAGGCAGGTGCTCGGGCCGCGCCGCGCGCACAATCGGCTGTGGCTCCAGCAGGCCGGAGCCGGGCTCACGCCGACGCGGTTCTGGGCCGGTAGCACGGGCGCCGGCCTGTTCGCACTGGTCGTCCTCGTCGCCCTGACCGGCTCGGTGTTCGTCGCGTTGGTGCCGTCGGTCGCGGTGGCGCTGTTCCCACGCGGCTACTTCGCCCATCGTCGAAGGCTCCGGATGCGCGAAGTCCAAGCCGCGTGGCCCGACGGTCTGCGCGACGTGGTGGCTTCGATCTCGGCCGGTCGTTCGCTCACGCAGGCGGTCAATTCTCTCGCAGCGACCGGCCCTGCCGCGCTGCGCGAAGCGTTCGGGCGCTTTCCCCAGCTTGCCCGCGTTCTCGGAACGGGGCCGGCGTTGGAGCTCGTCAAGGAGGAGCTCGCCGATCCGACGAGCGATCGCGTGCTCGAAGTGCTGCTGCTCGCGCACGAGCGCGGCGGTCCGATCGTGCGGAGCATCCTCGAAGATCTGGTCGATGCGACGACACGCGACTTGAAGCTTCTCGACGCATTGGAGACCGAGGGCCTCGAGATGCGCATCAACGCGCGCGCGGTGGTGGTGTTGCCATGGCTCGTGCTCGTCGCGTTGACCGCCCGACCCGGCCCGTTTCGCACCTTCTACCGCTCGAGCGGTGGGTTCGTGACGCTGGCAGTCGCGGGGTGTCTCACCGCGGTCGGCGTGTTCTTTCTCGGCCGCCTCGGACGCGATCAGGACGAAGAGCGCGTATTCGGCGCGGCGGCGGTGACGCGATGAGCCTCCTGCCCCTCCTTGCTGCCGGTGCAGCCGGCACCGGCGCGGCCGGAGTCGCCGGTCTGTGTCGGCCGCCGACCCGCCGGCTCGCACCGCGCGTCCGCCCCTACGCCCACGCCGCCCGATCCGCGCTCGGACATGCCGCGGAGCCCGTGGTCGCGCCCGACCCGCAACGCGCCGCCGACGCGACGCTGGCGCGGTTGTTCGGTCCGGCCCTGCGCGCCGCCGCGGCCCGTGTGAGCAACGCGATCGAATCGCGTGGTGACGAGCATCTCGCGCGCATGTTGCGACAAGCGGCGGCGGACGATCTCACGCCCGAGCGTTACCGGGTGCAGCAGCTGGCGCACGCGACCGTGTTCGCCGCCGGAGCCGCCCTTATGGTCGCGATGACGCTGAAGACGCCGCTGGTCGCGTTGGCCGCAGGTGTTGCGGGCTTCGTCTACGGGGCGAGCCGGTCGCGGGCCCGGCTCGAGCGGACGATCGCGGCACGCGCGGCCCGGATTCGCCTCGAGCTCTACACGGTCAACCATCTGCTCGCCATGCAAGTGCGCACGGGGTCGGGGGCGATGCAGGCCGTACAGCGGGTAGTGCAACGCGGCCGCGGTGCCGTGGTCCAAGAGTTGAACGACGTGCTGAACTGGACGCGTAGCGGCGTGGGTGAAGCCGATGCCTTCCGCCGCGCCGCGGAGCTCACACCCGAGCCGAGCGCGGCGCGGACGTACCAACTGCTGGCCGCCGGCGTCGAGCGCGGCGTCGATCTCGGCGCGGGCCTGCTCGCGTTGAGCAGCGACATCCGCGACGCGCGGCGCGAGCAGATGCACAAGGACGCCGTCCGCCGACGCGCCGCGATGCTCGTCCCGACGATCGCGATCCTCGCTCCCATCATGCTGCTCTTCATCGCCGCGCCGCTCCCTTCCATTGTTCTCGGACACCACTGAACCTGAGGAGATCTGTGAGCTTTCGCAACCGTGACGAATCGGGAATGACTACCGCCGAGCTGCTCGGCAACGCCGCCCTCGGAGTGCTCGCGCTCGTCGTGATCTGGGGTTTGCTCCAGACGCTCGGCGTCGACATCGTGCGGTCGCTCCGCGACGCACTGATCCACTAGGAGTGCCGAGACGAGGTGAAGGCGGATTCACGACGATCCAGTACGTCGTCGCGACCGGCTTCTCGCTGTTGTTGTTCGTGCTCGTGGCGAACTTGCTCGTCGACCTCTACGAGCGCGGCGCGGTGCGCGACGCGCTCGACGAAGGGGTGCGGGCCGGTGTGCCCGTCGCCGCAGGTGCAGACGACTGTCGCGCTCGGGCTCGCGACGTCGTGTCGTCGATCGCGAGCGGCTCGACGGTTCGCGTCGACGACCTGTCGTGTGTACGCGACGGTGACGGCGTCGTCGCGACTGCGCACGTCGTGTTGCGCTCGTGGTTCCCGACCCTCCTTCCCGACTGGCACTTGAACTTGCGTGCCTCGGCGCACCGGGAGCGCTGACGTGCAGGCCCCGAACCAACGGCGCGGCGAGCCGGGCTTCGTCGCGATCGAATGGGTGGCCGCGATTGCGATGTTGCTGCTTCCGATCGTCGTCCTGGTCGCGACGATGCCGGGCTGGGCGGAGCGCAGACATGCGGCGACGGTCGCGGCGCGAGAGGCCGCGCGCGACCTCGCCGACAACTGGCCGAATGGCGATCCCGAGGCCGCGGTCGTCGTCGCTCGAGACGTCGCGGCCGATCACGGGGTCGATGCCGCCGACCTCGATGTCCGCGTGCCTTCAGTGGGGGAGGCACGCGGCGACGAGGTGGAGGTCGACGTCGAGGTGACGATGCCGGCGATCGGCGTCGGCGGGATGTCGGTCGGCTCGTGGCACTACACAGCCCGTGCGACGCGCCGGGTCGACGACTTCCGGAGCCGATGATGTCAGCACACCGACTGAGGAGGTCCCGCGTGGATGCGCGCGGCACGGTCACGCTGTGGGTCCTCGGGCTGTGCATCTCGGTGATGTTCCTCGGCGGATTGAGCGTCGACCTCTGGCGGGCGGTCGCCGAGCGCCGCGAGCTCTCGTCGATGGCCGACTCCGCGGCGACCGCCGCCGCGAACGGCGTCGACGTCGAGGCGTTGCGCGCCGGGACCCTGCGCCTCGATCCGGCGCGGGCCCGTGCGATCGCGCGGGCATCTTTCGACGAGAACGCGCACGCCGGTGCGCTCGACGGCATCGACGTCGAGATCGTCGGCAACCGCGTCACGGTGACGCTGCGCGATCACGTCCGCTTCTCGTTGCTCGGCGTGTTCATGGGCGGCCGCCACTTCGACATTCAGGTGCACGCCGCGGCCGAACCCGAGGAACGGTCGTAGCCGCCCGGGAGGCAGGCTGACGCCGACGTCAGGTACGCTCGCCTCCTCAACGCAGGCCATTCGCACGTCTAGGGAGCACCAAATGCCTGACGCAGTCATCGTCGCCGCGGCCCGCACCGCGATCGGGACCGCCCGCAAGGGCACGCTCCTCGACGTGAGCGCCTTCGACCTCGCCAAGTACGCGGTCGGCGAGGCGCTCAAGCGCTCGGGCATCCCCGGCCCCGAGGTCGACGACCTCGCTATGGGCGAGTCGCTGCAAGGTGGGGGAGACATCGCCCGCTACGCCGCGATCGAGCTCGGCCTGGTCGAGATCCCGGGCGTCGCGCTCAACCGGCATTGCGCGTCGGGCATGGCGTCGGTGCAGGGCGCGGCCGCCAGCATCATGGCCGGCATGGACAAGGTCGTGATCGCGGGCGGCTCGGAATCGATCTCCACCTCGCCGCAGACGATGAAGCGCACCCCCGGCACCGACGACTGGGTGCAGTGGATGTCGCCGTCGCATCCCGCCACCCCCGACGCACCGGCCTTCGACATGTCGATCACGGTGGGTTACAACACCGCGCAGTCGGCCGGCATCACGCGCGCAGACTGCGACGCGTGGGCGTTCCGTTCGCACGAGCGCGCCATCGCCGCGATCGACGAGGGTCGCCTGCAGGAGGAGATCGTCGCGATCGAGGTAGCACTGCGCGACGGCACGACCAAGATCTTCGACACCGACGAGCACCCGCGCCGCGGCAGCACGATGGAGAAGATGGCGTCGCTCAAGCCGCTGCACCCCGAGATCGAGAACTTCCCGATCACGGCCGGCAACGCGTCGGGGCTCAACGACGCGGCGGCGGCGATGATGATCGTCAGCAGCGACTACGCCCAGGCGAACGGTCTCACCCCCCTCGCCAAGATCGTCTCGTGGGCCTCCGCGGGCGTGCAGCCCCGTGACACCGGCCTCGGCCCGATCTCGGCGATCCCGAAGGCGCTCGAGCGCGCCGGGCTCGCTATCGGCGACGTCGACCTCGCCGAGATCAACGAGGCGTTCGCGTCGGTGCCGGTTGCGGCGTGCCGGGTGCTCGGCCTCTCCGAGGACATCACCAACCCGAACGGCTCGGGCTGCTCGCTCGGCTACCCGGTGGCCGCCACCGGCGCCCGCATGATCATCACCACCATGTACGAGCTGCGCCGCCGCGGCGGCGGGATCGGCCTCGCGAGCATGTGCGCGGGTGGCGGGATGGGTTCCGCGACGGTGTTCGAGGTCTACCCGGGCTGAGCCAAGGGCTACGCGAGGCCGCGGAGCTCGCGCAGCGCGACCGACAACGTCGAGACGTCGAAGACGGCCCGGGCGCGGATCTCGTCGAGCAGGGTGAGCACCCGGGCCACGACCGTCTCGCGCGGCGCGGCCCACGCCGTGTATCCCCCCGCGCGCAACGCGGCGTCGACGACGCGCCGGTATTGCGTCGCCGCGTCCTCGCGCAACGCGTTCCGGGCCAGCGCGTCCCAGCGGTCGGCGCGCGGCAGTTCGACGATCCGGTCGGCGAGCCACTCGAGGCGAAGGCTGTCGCCGACCTCGTCGTAGGCGGCGGCGACCGCCTCGACCTCGACGTGGTGGGCATCGGCGAGCTCGACGATGTCGAGCGCCCGCGGCAGG
>DATCCI010000014.1:0-3813 GCA_036511415.1 Acidimicrobiia bacterium | reverse complement strand
CGCCCGAGAGCCGGGCACGGCCGGCGACGACGGGGTCCATGCGCTCGTCGTACCGGTCGCCGCCACCCGGACGAAGCGAGTCCATACCCTCGACGGCAGCCGCCGTCTCGCGCACGTCGATCTCGACGGCGTCCGGATCGGGAGCGAACGCATGCTCGGCGACGGGCGTGCATCCAGTGCACCGGCGTTACGGCGCGCGATCGAGGAAGCCACCGTCGCGACCGCGCTCGAGATCGTCGGCACCGCGCAGACGATCTTCGACGTCACGCTGGAGTACGCCAAGCAACGCGAGCAGTTCGGCGTGCCGATCGGGTCGTTCCAGGCCATCAAGCACAAGTTCGCCGACATGATCGTGTCGCTCGAGCGAGCCCGGGCAACCGGCTACTTCGCGGCCCTCACGATCGCCGAGGACGACCCGCGGCGCACCAGCGCGACGTCGGTGGCGAAGGTCGCCGCGGGCGATTGCCAGCGCTTGCTGGCCAAGGAGGGCATCCAGATCCACGGCGGGATCGGCTACACGTGGGAGCACGACATGCATCTCTACGTGAAGCGCGCCAAATCGCTCGAGCCCCTGTTCGGGTCGAGCAGCACACACCGCGCGCACATCGCCGACCTGCTCGGCGTGTAACGCCTGCCGGATCAGACCTTCAGCAGGATCTCGGCGAGGATGTAGAACGCGACGATCAGCGCCAGGCCGGTGTACATCGCGTTCTTGTGCGTCTCGTAGATAACGTTGAGGCCGGTGTTCCCCCGGCCGCTGATCATGCCCAGCGCGTTCAGCTCGAGCACGGCGAGCACCGCGATCCCGATCAGGATGTAGACGAGGCTCTTGCCGCCGCTGATCGGGGCGCCGAAGCTCGGGCCGATGGCGTAGAAGTGCGCGGCACCGACCATGAAGACCAGCAGCGGCAAGGAGAAGATCGTGTTCTGGCGCGACGCCATCGCGCCGGCACGGGCCGATGCGGCGGCGTTGGGGTTCGCCTCGCCGCCGGACTTGAGCGTGCGCGCGTTGGCGATCACGACCTGCTGGTTCGGCCAGATGACGAGCCAGACGTTGAGGAACATCGTCAGTCCGAACAGGATTCCGATCGCGAGCCCCGGTCCGGCACTCGTGTGGATCCAGAAGTCCTTGTTGTAGCTGCCCTTCGGCGCGATCGCGATGATCAGCAGACCGAACACGACCGTGGCCGCGGCCGACCACCGGAACCACCAGAGCGCGCGCCAGGTGAGCTTGTCGAACGCGTCGTTTCGAGAGCCGGCTTCCATCTCGGCATACGCCGGGGTCTGCACGAAGTTGAAGAACCACAAAAGGCCCATCCACATCACCGCGACGATGACGTGGGAAATGCGGAAGGCTTCGGACAAGCCAACCCGGTGGAAGATCTCGATCGCCATCGCAACACTCCCGGTCGTTCTGAAAAGGCGGTCGAACGTACCAAACCTTTCATGCTCCCGTCAGGGATCCTCACTACAGGTCGGGCACGTGCGCGTCGCCGCCGACCGCGCCCTCCGGCCGTAGGGGCTGGCGCAGCGGAACGATCATCCCGGCGAAGTCGGCGAATGCGATGAGGTTGCCGAGATCGTCGGCGACGCGGCACTCGACCACGATGAGCTGGCGGCCGGCACGCATGACCCGGGCCTCGGCGCGCACGACGGTGCCCTTCGGCCGGCCCAGGTAGCGAACGTGCAGATCCGCCGTCACCAGGGTGTTGTGCCCGGGACGGAAGGTTCCGGCACGCGCCGCGGCGGAGCCGGAAGCCACGTCGACCAGGCTCGCGATCGCGCCGCCGTGCAAGTTGCCCGAGCCGTTGAACGCGCCCCCCGCCACCGGCATCTCGACGATCACCTTGTCGTCCGAGTCGGGGTCGGCAACGAAGCGGAGCCCGAGGAGCTGGTGCAACGGGGTCGATGAGTGCGCGACGCGAAGCAGTTCGATGACCTCGGCCGGGAATCCGCTGTACGGGTGGTCGGCCGGAGCGTCGTCGGCGGCATCTGCCATGGAGGCACGCTCTCACTCGGAGGGGTGGGCGCGCCACCACGAGAACAGCCCGGCGAGATCTCCGTCGGACGCGACCGCGTGGACGAGGCGGTCGCCGCGCGTCCACCACATCGCCGCCCGTCCGTCCTCGAATCGGCACCGGTAGCGCCCCACCGCGGCGTCCGGCGCCGCCGCGGTCGACCACGCGCGCTCGTCGGGCACGCCGCGGGCGCACGCGGGCGGCCCGGACCGCGGGGTTACGACTGCTGCGCCCGCCGCGCGCCGGTAGGCACCGGCGACGGATCCGGAGTCGAACATCTGCACGTCGAGGTCGACGCCGTCGATCACACACCGCACCTCTCGCCGCGCGGACGACAGCCCATTGCAGTCGCGAATGCGCAGCACGGTCGTCGCCGGGACTGTCGACGCCAGAACTGTCGACAGGGGTTCCGACGACGGCGCGGCGACGCCCGACGACGCGACCGCCGCGGGAGCATGCGAGCGGTGACCCGCGACGAGCCACGCGGTCGTGAGGCCGCCCAGGAGCAGCGCGGCCGCGACGGGCCGCGACCGGCGGCGCGGCGTGCGGCCTCCGGGTCGGGAGCCGCGAAGCATCGACGGCCGCCGACGCTTCGGGCTCTCGCCCGCGCCGTCGTTGCGGGCGCGACCGGACCAGAACTCGAGGTTGGATGCGAGATCAGGGCCTTCCATCCCTTCCACGGTAGCGGTGCTCTACGCATCTCCACAATGTTTGACACAATCTCCAATGGTTTGATATGTATGTGTCGTGCATCGACAGCGGCCGGGCGTGCAACTCGTGCTCGTCGTGGTCCTTGCCGTCGCGTCGCTCGCGGCGCTCGTCGCGACTCGCCCGCCGCTCACCGGCGCCGTCTGGTCTCGCGGCGACGATCTCGCGCTCGTGGTGGCCTGGGCCGTCGCGCTCGCGGCGAGTGCGTGGCTCCTCGTCGCGACCGGAACGTGCGTCGTCGCGCTGGGGCTCGCGCGGCCCGCACTCGCGCAACGGCTCGCGGCAGTGCTCCCGTTCGGGATCCGCTCGCTGGTCGAGATCGCGATCGTCGGCTCGTGCGCCGTGCTCCCGGCACTGCCCGCACCGGCCCTCGGCCCCCCACGCGTCTCCGCCGTCGTCGTCGACGACGAGCCGGTCGTGCGTGCGCCGGACCCGCCCGCGCCGCCCGCACCGGTGCCGGTCTCCACGGCCCCGATCCCGCGCCCTGCCCCGGCGACCGCGCCGACACCCGCACCTTCCAGTCGTCCCGACTCTCCGTCTCGCCCCGATCCTTCGTCGCGAGTCCCTTCGTCGCGAGTCCCCTCGTCGCGAGTCATCGTGGCCCCCGGCGACAACCTCTGGCTCATCGCGCGCGCGTCGCTCACCCGCGCATTCGGCCGTCGTCCGCACGACACCGACGTCGCGCGCTACTGGCACGCCCTGATCGCACAGAACCGATCGACGCTCCGGTCGGGAGATCCGAGCCTCATCTTCCCCGGCGAGATCGTCACCCTGCCTCCCGTGTCGACGGTGTCCTAGCCTCCGGCGCGTGGAGCTCCTCGCGGGCAAGGTCGCGGTGGTCACCGGCGCGGGCGGCGGCATCGGTCGCGGTCACGCGCAGATGCTCGCGAGCGAGGGCGCGCGCGTCGTCGTCAACGACCTCGACGGCGACCAGGCGGCCGCCACCGTCTCCCGGATCGGAGACGAGGGCGGAACGGCGACACCGAGCGCCCACGACGTCGCGACGTGGAGCGGCGGTGGCGCACTCGTGCAGCACGCGATCGAAACGTACGGGCGCCTCGACATCCTCGTGAACAACGCCGGGATC
>DATCCI010000013.1:0-4084 GCA_036511415.1 Acidimicrobiia bacterium | reverse complement strand
ACACCCGCGAAGCCGCCGAGCCGGTCGACGCCGGGATCGGTCCCGTCGCGGCGCAGCCCGTTCCGGTAGAGCGACAGACCGGCGAGGATCCCGACCACGCCGACGACGAGCGCGACCGTCGAGAGCAACAACCCGGCGCCGAACGACGACGCAAGGTGCGACTCGGGAAGGTCGAGCCAGCGATCGAGCAGGTTGAACTTCGCATTGGTGAACGGAAGGTCGAGCGCGCCGCCGAAGAACGCGAGCGCCGCGAGCGCGAGCAACGGCCCGTACATGGTCCACGGCGACTCGTGCGGCTCGCGCCCACCCGACGCGCTGTCGACGTGCACCTCGTCGCCCTCGTGCGCATCGCCGGCCCCTTGCACCACGGTTGCCTGCACCAGGGCCGCGTCGTCGCGCCAGCGCTCGGGGCCGTAGAAGACGAGCCACACCTGACGGGTCATGTAGAACGCGGTGATCAACGCACCGGCGGCACCGACCGCCCAGAGCGCGTAGTTGTGGCTGAACCAGGCCTTGGCGAGGATCTCGTCCTTCGACCAGAAGCCCGCGAACGGGAAGATGCCCGCGATCGCGAGCCACCCGACGATGAACGTTCCCGCGGTTATGGGCATGAACTTGCGCAGCCCGCCCATTCGCCGCATGTCCTGCTCGTCGTGCATCCCGTGGATCACCGAACCCGCGCCGAGGAAGAGCAGCGCCTTGAAGAACGCGTGGGTGATCATGTGGAAGATCGCGGCGCTGTACGCGCCGACACCGACGGCGAGGAACATGTAGCCGAGCTGGCTGATCGTCGAGTAGGCCAGGACTCGCTTGATGTCGTTCTGGACGAGCGCGACCGTCGCCGCGTACAACGCCGTGATCGCGCCGATCCACGCCACGACCGTGCCGGCGTGACTCGAGAGATCGAAGAACACGTGCGCGCGCACGACCAGGAACACCCCGGCGGTGACCATCGTCGCGGCGTGGATCAACGCCGACACCGGAGTGGGGCCCTCCATCGCGTCGGGAAGCCAGATGTGCAGCGGGATCTGCGCGCTCTTGCCCACCGCACCGAGGAACAGCAACAAGGCGATCGCGGTCACGGCCGACTGCGGCAACGCGGCGACCGCAGACGGCACCTTCGCCGTCGAGCCGAGCGCCGAGTAGTCGAGCGTCCCCAACTTCTGGAAGATGAGGAACATGGCGACCATGAAGCCGAAGTCGCCGACCCGATTGGTGATGAACGCCTTCTTGCCCGCGACCGACGCCGAGTTGCGCTCGAACCAGAACGAGATGAGCAGGTACGAACAGAGGCCAACTCCCTCCCAGCCCATGAACGTGAGCAGGAAGCTGGAACCCAGCACGAGCACGAGCATCGAAGCCGCGAAGAGGTTCATGTACGCGAAGAAGCGCGAGAAGCGTTCGTCGTCGTGCATGTACCCGATCGAGTAGATGTGGATCAGGGTCCCGACGCCCGTGACGAACAGCGTCATCGTCGACGAGAGCGGGTCGACGAGGAAGCGGAAATCGACCCGGAACGTGCCCGATTGGATCCAGGTGAAGCCCTGCGAGACGTTCGACCGCGCATCCGGGTGCAGCGAGCGCAGGGCGAAGAACGCGATCACCGAGCCGACGAACGACAACCCGATCATCACGGTGGCGAGCCAACCGGCTCTGGGCTCGCCGATGCGCTTTCCGCAAAGGAGCAGCACCACCGCGCCGAGCGCCGGCAACGCGGGGATCACCCACGCGAGGTCGAGGAGGTTCCGGGCGCTCATCGTCGGTCAGCCCTTCAACAGATCGACGTCGTCGGCGTTGACGGACTGGCGGCGGCGGAAGATGGCGATGATGATCGCGAGGCCGACCGCGACCTCGGCCGCGGCGACGACCAGCGTGAAGAACACGATCACCTGCCCGCTGATGTCGTTCAACGCGTTGGCGTACGAGACGAACGTGAGGTTCGCGGCGTTGAGCATCAGCTCGATGCACATGAACATCACGAGCGTGTTCTTGCGCACCAGCAGCCCGACCGCGCCGATCGTGAAGAGGATCGCGGCGAGGATCAGGTAGTAGGTGGCCGTGATGTGATCGGGATAGGCCAGCGCGCTCACGCAGGTGTCCTCTCGCCGTCGGCCCGCGCGCCCGGTTCGCCGGCTTCGGCGTCGTTCGCATCGGCATCGGGCGCTTCCGCCCGGTGCCCGCTGCGGCGCGCGAGCACCACACTGCCGACGACTGCGATCACGAGCAGCACAGCAGTGATCTCGAACGCCCAGAAGAAATCGGTGAACAGGCTCTTCGCGAGCGTCTCCACGTTGCCCGACTCGGCGGTGCCCAGCGCGCCGCGCGTCGAGTGCGCGCCGGTGACCCACCGATTGCCGTGCACGAGCACGAGGATCCCCGTGAGCGCAAGCGCGCCCAGGACGATGGCGGCCACGCGTTGCACCGGGTGGGCGTCGTCGGGGGCCTCTTGCTTGTCGACCCCGAGCAGCGTGATCACGAACAGGAACAGCACGACGATCGCGCTGGCGTACACGACGATCTGGATCGCGGCGACGAGCGCCGCGTGCTGCTGCAGGTAGAGCACGGCGATGCTGACCAGCGTGAGCAGCAGGAACAGGGCCGAGTGCACCGGGTTGCGACCGGCGATGACCCCGAGCGCGCCGACGACGACGGCGGCCGCGCAGATGAAGAAGACGACGGCGTCCACTAGTCGTCCTGCGGCTTATCAGTCGCGGGGAGCTGTCCGTGCTCGGCCGGGCGCACGCCGAACCCGAGCTCGCCCGACCAGCTGACGCGCCCTTCGTACGCGCGCGAACCGGACGGCGACGTCGAACGCATCCACGCGCTCGTGTGGTCGTCCTCTCCGCCCAGCCACAGCTCCCACGGCATCCGCCGCGCCCGGCCGTCGTCGTCGACGAGCAGCTGGTCCTTCGTGTAGATGGCGTCGCTGCGGTTCGTGAACGAGAACTCGAACAGTTTCGTCTCGGTGATCGCCTCGGTCGGGCACGCCTCCACACACAAGTCGCAGTGGATACAGCGCAGGTAGTTGATCTCGTAGACGAAGCCGTAACGCTCCCCCGGCGACACCGGGTCGTCGATGGGGTTGTCGGCACCGCGGACGTAGATGCAACGCGCCGGGCATACTCCCGCGCAGAGCTCGCACCCGATGCATTTCTCCATGCCGTCCTCGTAGCGGTTGAGGACGTGCCGGCCGTGCAAGCGCTCGGGCTTGTCGTGCTTCACCTTCGGGTACTCGGTGGTGAGGCGCGGCTTGCCCATCTGGCGCAGCGTCACCAGGAATCCGGAGAAGCGCCCCATCAGTGGAACTCCTCGATCTGCTCGCCCGACTTGGGCATCGCCGCGTACAGCACGCCGTAGGCGGCGAGTGCGGCGATGAGCGCGATCAGGGCCGCGACGAGGTGGTCCCAGTGCTCGACCGTCGCGACCTGCACGGTCGCGGTCACCAGGACCCACAGGATCGCGATCTCGATCAGCCACTTCCAGCCGAGCGACATGAGCCGGTCGTATCGCATACGCGGGAGCGACGCCCGGACCCACACCGTCGCGAAGAGGAGGGCGAGCACCTTCACGAGGAACCAGACCATCGGCATGACCCACACGTTCAGCACATTGTCGCCCGCGACGAAGCCGAGGCTCGGCCCCGATGGCCCGCCCAGGAACAGCGTGACCGCGATCGCCGACATCGTGATGACGTTCATGAACTCGGCGAGGAAGAAGATCGCGAACCGGATCCCCGTGTACTCGGTGTTGAAGCCGCCGACGAGCTCCTGTTCGGCCTCGACCAGGTCGAACGGCGGATGGTTCGTCTCGGCCGTCGCCGCGATGAGGAAGATCGCGAAGGCGACGAAGGTCTTCAGCCAGAACCAATGGGTCGCGAACGACCACGCATTCGTCCAGTGCTGCTGGACGAAGATGTCGTGGGTCGAGAGCGTGCCCGCCTGGATCAGCACACCGAGGATGGCGAGGCCGAACGCCGCTTCGTACGACAGGAGCTGCGCCGACGCGCGCACCGAGCCGAGCAACGGGTACTTCGAGCCCGACGACCAGCCCGCGAGCATGACGCCGTACACACCGAGACCCGACA
>DATCCI010000012.1:0-2025 GCA_036511415.1 Acidimicrobiia bacterium | reverse complement strand
GCGACGCGACGGGGGGGCCCGACCTCGAGACGATCTACGCGCCGGCATCCTCGCCGATCTCCCGCAGCGCGGTCGCGAGCGCGGCGCGCAAACGGCGGGCGGTCGTCGGGCTCAGGTGACCGACGAGGCCGGTTCCCTTCTTGTCCACTTCCTCGACGGTCAGCTCGACGCGCGGATCTGCGCACTCCTCGCAATCGTCGAGCACCGCGACGATCCACGTGACCTGCACCCGCTCGGGATCATCGGCGGGGTGGTCATCGATGCCGTAGTCGGCAAGTTTCTTCATGGTCCGAGTCAACCACGGCGCCCGCGCCGGGCGCGAGCGGTTTGGAGCCCGACTCGGAAATCCGGGTGCGCGCGGAGAGACGGCGACGCGTGACGCGGTGACGCGTGACCCGGTGACGCTCAGATCACCCGGACGTTCTGGGCCTCGTCGCCCTTCTTGCCGCGTCCGACGTCGAACTCGACGCGCTGGCCCTCGTCGAGGCTCTTGTAGCCGTCGCCCTGGATGGCCGAGAAATGAACGAAGACGTCATCGCCTTGCTCGCGCGAGATGAAGCCGAAGCCCTTGTCGGCGTTGAAGAACTTGACGGTGCCTTGTGCCACGAATGCTCGATTCTCAGGAGCGGCCGACCAACCATCTCGGCCTGCTCGCAACTCCGACTGTAGCCACTCGGCGTTCATCCGTGACGTGTCGACGCGGGATGTGCGTAACACTGCTTCGATGCCCGAGAGGAAGCGTCGTCTGCTGCGGCTGGGCTACGCCCTCGAAGGCATCACGCTCGGATGGAACGTCATCGGCATCGTCGTGCTGGCGATCGCGGCAATCGCGGCCCGGTCGGTTGCGCTGGGCGGCTTCGGTCTCGACTCGCTCATCGAGATCGGGGCGAGCACCGTCGTCATCTGGGAACTGTCCGGCAGCGGGGAGGCACGTCAACGCACGGCGTTGCGCGCGATCGGGACGGCGTTCGCGTTCCTCGCCGTCTACCTCGCCGCGCAAAGTACCTATGTCCTGCTCGCCGAGTACCGCCCGCACCACTCCGTTCTCGGCATCGTCTGGACGGCGGCGACCGCCGCGGTCATGTTCGGACTCGCCGCGGGCAAGGCCCGCGTCGGTCGAGCACTCGACAACCCGGTGCTGCGAACCGAGGGCCGCGTCACGATGGTCGACGCCCTCCTCGCCTCCGCGGTGCTGACGGGCCTCGCGCTGAACGCCGGGCTGGGCTGGTGGTGGGCCGATCCGCTCGCCGGCTATGTCATCTTGTTCTACGGCGTGCGGGAAGCGACCGTGCTGCTCCGGCAACGCTGAGCGAGTACGACACATGGGTCGCGCGCATATCCGTCGCGGTCACACCGCGGGCGTGGCACGTCTTGCGACCGAGACGCCGTACGCGCCGCTGCGGGCGGCCAGGATCGGGTCGTCGGAGAGCACGATCCCGTCGGGCACCCGCGTCGGGTCGAACACGAGGATGTCGCCGCCGTGCTCACGGTCGGTCGCGATCGCGGTCACCGCCAACCGGCCGAGCTCGACCGACTCGCGATCGTCGGGCCACACCGCCGTCGGATCGTCGATCGGATCGTCCCCGCCCGCGAGCTGGGCTTGCACGAGGAAGACGGCGGGACCGCGGGCGAAACGCTCGCCGAGCTCGGCCGCGAGGAAGTCGGGAGATCGCCCGGCTACCTCCTCCTCGCTCAGCACCTCGTCGCCGCCCTCCGGAACGAGGTGGTACCGACCGAACCGAAGGGTGTCGTCGGCCGCGACGAAACCGAACGCGTGCAACCCGTGGTAGGTCAGCGTCGCGTAGCTCACGGGGATCGGATGGGTGACCGCCGCAGTCACCGCGGCCATCGCTTCGGGATGAGCACCGATGTACTCGCCGACCTTCGCGATGTCCGGTTGACCCGTCGCCGGGTCGGCCCGGCGCGCGTCGTTGAAGGCCAGCAGATCTTCCGGTGTGCGCGCGAAGAACGCGGGCAACGATATGGCGACGACGTCGGTCGTCGTCGAGTCGGGGAGGTAGAACT
>DATCCI010000011.1:0-5749 GCA_036511415.1 Acidimicrobiia bacterium | reverse complement strand
TTGCCGATCGCCCCCGCGCTCGCGACCCTGTTCGAGGCGTTCCGCACACGCGCCGTGGTTCGCTTCACGCACCGCGACCGGATCCGGACCGTCGAGCCGTGGGGACTGACCTCGAAGCGCGGTCACTGGTACCTCGTCGGCTTCGACCGCGATCGCGACGCGGTGCGCGCCTTCCGGGCCGACCGCATCGAAGGCGACGTCGAGCTCGGCGAGCACGACGGTTTCGAGACGCCGCCCGATTTCCGGCCCGATGATCACGTCGAGTCGCGGGCGTGGCTGCTCGGCGACGACCCCGCGGTCACCGTGCGCGTGCGCGTCGACGTCGACCACCTCGACACGATGCTCGCGGAACTGGGAACCGACGCGGTCGTCGAAGACGACGCCGGAGACGACACGGGCGCGGTCGTCGAGGTCGCGGTCACGAACCGCACCGCGTTCCGCACGTTCGTGCTCGGCTTCCTCGAACACGCCGAGGTGCTCCAACCGCCCGAGATGCGTGCCGACGTCGTCACCTGGCTCGAGTCCGCCGCGGCCGGCGCGGCCGGCGCGGCAGGCGCGGCAGGCGGATCGTGAGCCCGCGCGCCCTCGCCGGCCCGGAGATCCAGCGGATCCTCGCGCTCGTGCCGTGGATCGTCGCGCATCCCGGCTCCCCGAAGCCGGAGATTGCCTCGCGCTTCGGCATCTCGGTCGAACAGCTCGACGACGATCTCGCGCTCGTGCTGATGATCGGGGTACCGCCGTACTCCCCGGGCGACTATCTCGACGTCGAAGACGAAGACGGCAACGTCACGATCCGGCTCGCCGAGTACTTCCGGCGCCCGTTGCGCCTCACACCCGCCGAAGGTCTCGCCCTGCTCGCCGCCGGACGAGCGCTCCTCGCGGTGCCGGGCTCGGATCCCGACGGGCCGCTCGCGACCGCGCTGGCGAAGTTGGAGGACGCGCTCGAGCTCCCGGGCCTCGTCGTCGACGTAGGTGAGCCCGGCCAGCTCGCGGCGATCCGCGACGCCGTCGCGCATCGCCGGCGCGTGGAGATCGCGTACTGGTCGGCGGGACGCGACGAGCTGACGACCCGGCGCATCGACCCCGAGGTCGTGTTCTTCGCGACCGGCGAGTGGTACGTCGGGGCGTACTGTCATCGCGCACGCGATGAACGAATGTTTCGCGTCGATCGGATCCGGTCGGTCGAGCCGACCGGAGAACACTTCGAACCGGGCGCGACCGGGTTCGAGACCGGCGACGTGTACACACCGCGCGCCGACGACACGCGGGTAACGCTCGAGCTCTCGCCCGCCGCGGCATGGGTTGCAGAGGCCTATCCCACCGAGGCCGTCACCGAGCGCGCCGACGGTTCGCTCGAGATCGTCCTCGCGGTCAGCGAACGCGCCTGGCTCGAGCGGCTCCTGCTCCGGCTCGGACCGGACGCCCGGGCCGTCGCACCCTCCGACATCGAGGCGCTCGCGCCCGACGCGGCGCGCCGGATCCTGCGCCGCTACGCCGAGAGCGGGCGCGCATGAGAAGATGCAACCGGTGAAGCCGTCCGTGAGCGCCGACCCCCCGTACGCTCGGCCGGCGGACGTGACATCTGACCCCGCGCGTAACGAGCGCGGTGACGACCGTGGTGACGAGCTCACACCCGTCGCCCCGCCGTCCAAGACGAAACCCTCGTGGGCCGTCGCCCTCGAATGGGCGCTGTTGATCGTCTCGGCGCTCTTGATCGCGTTGCTGATCAAGGCGTTCTTGTTCCAGGCGTTCTACATCCCGTCCGACTCGATGGTGCCGACGCTCAAGACCAACGACCGGGTCATCGTCAACAAGCTCTCGTACCGCCTGCACGCCGTGCATCGCGGCGACATCATCGTGTTCAAGTCGCCTCCGGAGGTCGATCCGTCGGTGGACGACCTGGTCAAGCGCGTCATCGCGCTCCCCGGCGAGACCGTCGAGGGCCGCGCCGACGGCCACATCTACATCAACGGCAAGGTGCTGAAGGAGCCGTATCTCCCGAAGGGACAGAGCCCCGGACCCGGCTTCGCGGTCATCCGGGTCCCGCCCGGCTCCTATTGGGTGATGGGCGACAACCGCTCCAACTCGCGCGACTCGCGCTTTTTCCCCCAACACTTCATCCGCAAGAAGGACATCGTCGGGCGGGTGTTCCTGCGGATCTGGCCGCTCAACCGGCTTGCGATTCTTTGACCCGGCCGCCGGCGCGATGAACTGAACGAACGTGGAAGACCAGCCCCAGACCCCCCTCGAGGCGCATACCGCAGTGGAACCTCAGACTCCCGTCGACCCGCAGACCCCGGTCGACGACTTCTCCGACGCGCCCGCCGCGCCCGACGCGCCTCCTCCGGCGAAGACCGGGCACAGTGCACTGAGGACGGGCATCGAATGGACGTTGCTCATCGCGGCCGCGCTGTTGATCGCGGTCTTGGTGAAGACGTTCTTCTTCCAGGCGTTCTACATCCCGTCCGACTCGATGGTGCCGACGCTCAAGACCAACGACCGGGTCATCGTCAACAAGCTCTCGTATCACCTGCACGGGGTCCATCGCGGCGACATCGTCGTCTTCAAGACGCCGAAAGGCCCCGACGGCAAACCGATCGATCCGACGATCAAGGACCTCGTGAAACGGGTCATCGGCCTGCCCGGGGAGACCGTCAGCGAGAAGAACGATCAGATACTGATCAACGGCAAGGTGCTCAAGGAGTCGTACCTGCCGGCCGGCACCGTCAGCAACTGCGCGTCGTTCCCGGCGCAGTGCTTCCCGACGGGCCCACTTCCGGCCGACCGGTACTGGGTGATGGGCGACAACCGTCCCAACTCGCGCGACTCGCGCTACTTCGGCGCGATCCCGAAGAGCGACATCGTCGGCCGCGTCTTCATACGCATCTGGCCGCTGAACCGCCTCGGCCTGCTCTGACCACCGCGCGACCGACCGCGCCCCGGCTACTCGGCGACCCACTCGCTCACCGCGGCGACCATACGCTCCGGACGGTCGCAGTAGACGGCGTCGATCCCCATCGCGAGCACTGCCCGGAGATGGCGGACCTCCTGGGTGTCCCAAGCGAACGCTCTCACCTCGAAGCGATGGAACAGTGACACGAGACCCGCGCTCCACTCCGTGTGGTGCAGGTTCATGGCTTCGATCCCGGCCGATGCGAGCACGAACGCATGACGTTCGAGCGGCGCGCTGATCGCGGTGCGGCGCTCGGAGTGCACGAGCTTCACCCGCTTCTCCTCCTGCCGCAGCGAGCGCAGGAGGGCGACGTCGGGTGAGCAGATCCAGAGCCGCTCGAGCGCGTCGTGCGCACGGGCAACCTCGATCAGGCCGCCTGCTGCGTCCGCGGTCTTGACGTCGACCGAGCACTCGTAGCGGGAGCCGAGCTCCTCGTACAACTCCGCGAAGCGGGGTATCCCGTAACCCGAGAGCTCGGCGGCCGTCGCGGACGAGATCCTCCGGCGCCGGACGCCCCGAGCCACGACCGGGTCATGGGCACATACGACCTCGCCGTCCTTCGAGAGCCAGACGTCGGTCTCGATACCGCTCGCGCCCTGCTCGAGCGCGACGCGAAATGCCGGAATCGTGTTCTCGGGCGCAACGAGTCGCGCGCCACGGTGCGCGAAGGTGATGACGGCCACGACCACTCATCGTGCCACGGCGTCGTGTACCCGGCCCAGGCGTGACCACGCCGAGTTCGAGGAACCTCAAGCCGCCCCGGAGCCCTGCCGAAGGGTGTGTAGCAGCCGCCGACGCGGACATACGGGACTCGAGAGGACCAGGGATGGGGGAAGCGGTGACGACGATCCGGGCCAACTGCCCGAGCTGTGGAGACGTGCAGCTGACCGCAGACGATCTGACGGTCCGTGTCTGCACCGACGACGAACGCGGCTCCTACTGCTTCCGCTGCCCCGATTGCCGACAGGCGGTGGCGAAGGAGGCCAGCCGGCGCATCGTCGACCTGTTGGTCTCGAGCGGCGTGCGGATGCAGGTATGGCGGCTGCCGGCCGAGTTGACCGAGTCTCGTATCGGACCGCCGCTCACGCCCGACGATCTCCTCGACTTCCATCTGCTGTTGGCCGGTAATGCGTGGTTCGAGCAGCTTGCGACGCAGGTGCGCCGCTCGCTCAACCGGTAGGGTCGCCCCATGTTCTGGCTCCTTTCCCTCGCGCTCTGCGTCGCGGGCGTCCTCGTGCTCACGGTCCTGGCGATGCGGGTCCGGCGGGAGATCTCGCCGACCGTTGCGATCATCGACCGATTCGGACGCGAGCATCGGGTCGAGTTGACCACCGCACTGAAGCGGCTGCGCGACGAGACCGCACAGACACGCCAACGCCTCTCGGGCGACTGATCTCGCGATCGATCGGGCGCGCGGCCAAAACCGCGTGCGGCGGTAGGATCGGCTCGTCGGCACCTCTTCGCCATGAGCCTCGGACCCGAAAAGATCATCCTCATTCTCGTGGTCGCGCTGATCGTCTTCGGGCCGCAGCGTCTCCCCGACATCGCCCGCCAGGTCGGCGCCGCCATGCGCGAGCTGCGTCGCATGCAGGACACGGTGCGCGGGGAGCTGGACCAGGTGCTGCATCCCGACCTCACCCCGGGCCCGGGCGCGGTCGACGAGCACGTGGCGATCGAGGAGACCGACCACGCCGCGTTGCCTCCCGGGCCCTCCTCGACCGAGACACCGTCCGAGAACGCGGGCGAGGACGTCGCGGACGACGGCTTCGCCGGACCTCGATCGTTCAGCTGAACTGCACCGCGGGGGCTGATCGATGAGCGAACGACGCACCGACGAAGGGCGGATGACCCTCGTCGAGCATCTCACCGAGCTTCGGCGGCGCGTGATCGTGAGCGCGCTCGTTCTCGTCGTGTGCACCATCGTGGTCTTCTTCTTGTACGACCATCTGCTGCACTTCCTGTCGGCGCCGTACGAGCACGTCACCCGGGGCAAGAAGGGCTGCGGCGGGACCGCGACGACGGGGTGCAAGCTGATCGCCACCGGGCCCCTCGAGCCTTTCCTGGTACGCCTGAAGGTCTCGACCTACGGCGGCATCGCGCTCTCGGTGCCGTTCGTGTTCTGGCAGATCTGGCGGTTCGTGACCCCCGGACTGCACAAGCACGAGCGGCGCTACGGCGTCGTCTTCCTGATCGCGATCGTGTTGCTGTTCGCGCTGGGCGCGGTCGTCGCGTGGTTCACGGTCGAAAAGGCGCTGGAGTTCCTGCTCGGCGTCGGCGGTGGCGACATCCAGCCGTTCATCACCGCCGACAAGTACCTGACGCTCGTGACCCTGATGATCGCCGCATTCGGCGTCGCGTTCGAATTCCCCGTACTCCTCGTGTTCTTGATGCTGGTGCGGGTCGTGAGCACCCGCCAACTCCGCAACATCCGCCGCTGGATGATCGTCGGGATCGTCACCTTCGCGGCGGTGATCACCCCGAGTCAGGACCCCTTCTCCCTATTCTTCATGGCTGTCCCCATGTACCTCTTCTACGAGATCGCGATCGTGATCGGGCGGGTGATGAAACGGTGACGCAGCCATGAGCCCTTCCCGACCTCGTCAACAGTTCGTCCCGGCGCGGCCGCGTGCGGAGATCGTCACGGCCGTGGCGGTCGGCGTCGGCATCGTCGGGGCCACAGTGCTGCTGATCTGGCTCATACGGCCCGGAGGCAGCGGCGTCGCGGGCGGCGGCGGGCTGTTCAACCGCCAGCCGCGCATGACGATGCTCGTCGTTCTCACGGCCGCCGCGCTGGGC
>DATCCI010000010.1:0-2435 GCA_036511415.1 Acidimicrobiia bacterium | reverse complement strand
GCGAAGACGCCGGCACCGCTGGGTACGGTGTAGTAGGTCGAGTCGGAGAAGAGTCCGCGGACCGGTCTGCCGCCGATCCCCAGGCACGTGACCGGCGAGTGCAAGAAGATCTCGATGTTCGAAGGCGTCGGATACTTCTTGTCGACGTGGTCGGCCTCACGTTGGATGAGCCTCGGGATGTGGTCGCCGTCCTTGAGGCCGGTTCCCGCGAACACCCACGACGACGCGTCGGCAACGACGCCGTCGTTGTCTTCGCCGAAGCAGAAGAACACCATGCCCGTGAGCGTGCTCTCCGGTCGCGGTTGCGGCGGAGGCGAACGCCACAGCGCGGTCACCTGCGCATCGTCCTTGCCGTACAGCGGGTCGCTCTGCGCGACGCGGTAGTTCACCTCGAGGCGATCTTTTCCGAGCGGCGAGGGTTCGAGTCTGATCCTCCAGTACACCGCGTTCGGACCGAGGAACATCAGGTTCACACCGTGGTCGCGCGCCTTCTCGACCGCGTCGCGTTTGGCAACCGACCAATACTCATCGTGGCCCGCGGAGACCAGTACCTTGTGCCGGAGGAGTTGCGCCGGGTGCTCCTGAACGTCGACGTCGGTCGTGTAAGAGACGTCGAGGCCCAGGTGCTCCACCTCGGTGACCACTCCGAGTTCGGTCGCGAGGAAGCCGCAGCAAACGACGTACGCGGAAGGCGCAACGCCGGCCTGGATCGCCCAGTCGTACGGGCGGTCGAACGACACCACCGTCGACCGCTGCTTGGCGTTTGCGTGCGGACCGAAGTACAAGCTGTACTCGCCCCAGTCGTTGTACGCCTGCCAGGTCGTGACCGCGTTCATGACGAGCACCGGCGAATGGCTGCCGTCGTTGCGCACTGTCAACGGGACGTACGACTGACCGTTCCGTGCGACCAGCTTCAGCAGGTAGTCGCCGGGAACCCAGTCCTTCGAGATGTGGACGAGCAGCGACGGGTCCCATTTCGTCTTGACGGTTCGTGTCACCTTGGCGATGGTCGGCGCCGCCTGCGCCTTGCCCGGAACATCCGCCGACTGCCACACGAGCCGGCCGCCCAGACCCTGATACCAGCCCATGCGGTAGGCCTCGACGTGGAACACCGGTGCCGTCGTCGATACGTACAAGGTGACGGAGTCGCCGTCCTGCGCGCTCACGCGGCTTGCATACCCCTCGACGCCGCCGTACGAGCCGGTCGCGATCCGCCATGCGGACGAGCCCGGTCGTTGGTTCTCCTGCACGACCCAGCCCGCCGGTAGCGTGCTCGAACCCCGCGCCGACGTGCGCCAAGCCACCAGTCCGCCCGCGACGACCGCGACCGCGACCGCGACCGCGAGCAGCTTCGCTCGGCGCCAACCCCGAGCCGCGCGGCCGTTCTTCGAGTCGGTCGCGGAGTCCACTGCCTGCTCGCCCGTCGTCAATGGCTGTTCCGCGACCTTTGCCCGCGCCTACGTCAGTTGGACGACGTGGATGGAACCGTCGTCGCGCCCTTCTTGGCAGCCTGATAGCAGGCGACCAGAGCCTTGTTGTAGGTCGCGTGGTCGACGCCGGGCGGTGGTGTCGCGACCTTCGGTGCTCCCCCGGTGTTCGGCCAGGTGACCCCGTGGTTCGCCATACAGCGCACGAGTTGATTGAGGCGTTGGGTCGCCGCGGCGGACTGGGTCTTGTTCGTCTTCTGGTTCGCGCCTGTACCCGACGACGCGGCTGCGACCTTCACGTCGGACTTCGTTCCGTTGCCGACACCGAAGCCGATGCCGAACCCGACGACCACACCGACCAAGACGAGAACGATTGCCAACACGACGGTCGATCGGTTCGACTCCACGACCAATTCCATAAGGCATCACTCTAACGGACGACGTCTGAGCCGTTCGAGGCGGCCTCGAGTGCATCCCGGCGGAATCGGGGCGTATACGGCGAACCGTGCGAGCACCGTCTACGGCGCGGAACCCTTCGTCCAGACGAGGTAGTCCCCGATGGCGACGGCGTCGAGGCTCATCGAGCGCATCGCTTCGATCGCGTCCGCCGGTGTCTCGACCATCGGCTCTCCGTAACCGTTGAAGCTCGTGTTCAACACGAGCGGCACGCCGGTGATCTCGTGGAAGCGCGAGATCAGTCGGTGGTACAGCGGTTCGATGTCGCGCGTGACCGTTTGCACGCGAGCGGTGCCGTCGACGTGGACGATCGCCGGAATCTTGTCGCGGACCGCGACCCGCGTGTTCACGGCGAGCAGCATGTACGGGCTCGGCCCTGGCCCCGGCATCTCGAAGTACTCGTCGGCATGCTCGGCCAGGACGCTCGGCGCGTACGGCCGGAACCACTCGCGTCGTTTGATCTCGGAGTCGAGCCGCTCCTTGCTCGCCCGCGTTCTCGGGTCGGCCAGGATGCTCCGGTGGCCCAGCGCGCGCGGTCCGAATTCACCTCCG
>DATCCI010000009.1:0-6593 GCA_036511415.1 Acidimicrobiia bacterium | reverse complement strand
CGAGCGACCGGCATCCCTGGTTCGTCGATGCCAAGTCGGAGCGCGGCGCGCGTCGCCGCGATTGGTACGTGTGGGCTGATCCCAAGCCCGGCGGCGGCCTCCCGAACAACTGGACGATGGCGTTCGACCCGCGCCGGCCCGCGTGGACGTTCGACGAGGCAAGCGGCCAGTACTACCTGAACCAGTTCCTCCCGTCGCAGCCGGATCTCAACTGGTGGAACGAAGAAGTCCGCGACGCGTTCGACGCGATCCTGCGGTTCTGGTTCGACCGCGGCGTCGCGGGCTTCCGGATCGACGTCGCGCACTCGGTCGTCAAGGATCGCGAGTTGCGCGACAACCCACCGGCGACGAAGGACGATCACTGGTACGTCCGGATGATCGGGCAGCGCTCCGTCTACAACGCCTGCCGCCCGGAAGTACACGACGTGTTGCGCCGTTGGCGCAAGGTCGCGGAGAGCTACGACCCGCCGCGCGTCCTCATCGGTGAAACGTACGTGCTCGAGCCGGAGGTCTTTGCGAGCTTCTACGGTGCCGGCGACGAGTTGAACCTTGCGTTCAACTTCATGTTGTTGCATTCAGAGTTTCGCGCCTCGCAGTTGCGCGAAGCGGTCGAACACGCCGAAGCGCTCCTACCGGAGCACGCGTGGCCGGTGTGGACCGGTGGCAATCACGACACCCATCGTTTTCCGACACGCTGGTGCGAGAACGATCCGGCGCGTACGCGCGCCGCGCTGGTCATGCTGTTGGGGCTGCGCGGAACGCCGTTCCTCTACTACGGCGACGAGATGGGCATGGTCGACACCGACGTCCCGAAGGACCGGATCCTCGATCCGGTCGGCGTGTTCCACGGCGCGCGCATGGGTCGTGACGACGAGCGGACGCCGATGCAGTGGTCGGCTGCGGCGGGCGCGGGCTTCTCCGAGCCCGGAGTCGAGCCGTGGCTTCCGTACGGCGACTACGAGGCCTACAACGTCGCCGACCAACGACACGATCCCGACTCCACGCTCTCGCTGACGCGCGATCTCATTGGTCTGCGCGACGCCTTGCCCGAGTTGCGGGACGGCTCGTACCGCACGTTGCCGGGCCCGAACGACGACGTGTGGGCGTGGCTGCGGGGCGAGCGCACCGTGGTGGCGTGCAATCTGTCGGACGATGCCGTCGAGCTGGCCGATGCCGGCCCCGGCACGATCCGGGTCTCGACTATACGTACCCGCGACGACGAGCGCGTCGACGGCGTGCTCCGTCTCGCACCGTGGGAAGCCGCGATCGTCTGGCGCGACTGACTCGCCGGTTCAAGACGGGTGCGTCGAGCACCACGCCAGGAGATCGCCGGCGCTGCGGGCGTTGACGACCTGTTCCGCACGCACGCCGCATTCGGCGGCGCGGTCGGTGCCGTAGGGATGCCACTCCAGCTGGTCGGCGGCGTGCGCGTCGGTGCTGATTGCCACCTTGATGCCCGCATCGACGGCCTTGCGCAAGAGCTCCTTCGGCGGATCGAGCCGCTCGGGCCGGCAGTTCACCTCGATCGCGGTGTCGAACACGCGACATGCTTCGATCACGACGTCGGCGTCGAACTCCGACTGTGGGCGACCTCGACCCACGAGGAGACGTCCCGTGCAGTGCCCCAGTACGTCGACGTGCGGGCTCGCGATCGCGCCAACCATCCGCCGGGTCATCGCAACCGAGTCCATTCGCAACTTCGAGTGGACGCTCGCCACGACGACGTCGACGCGCGCGAGCAGCTCCTCCGACCCGTCGAGCGCGCCGTCGTCGAGGATGTCGACCTCGACCCCGGTGAGGACACGGAAGGGCTTCATCTCGTCGTTCACCTCGGCGACGACGTCGAGCTGTTCGCGCAACCGCTCGGGCGTCAGCCCGTGGGCGATCGTCAGTCTCGGCGAGTGGTCCGTGAGCGCGAAATAGTCGTGGCCGAGCGCGCGGGCCTTCTCGGCCATCGTGCGGATCGTGTCGCCGCCGTCGGACCAGTCGGAGTGCACGTGCAGATCACCCTTGAGCTGCGCGCGCAACGCCTCGCCGCCGTCGGTTCCCGGCGTCTGCGCGTGCTCGAGCAGCTTCGCGAGGTACTTCGGCGTTTCGCCGGCCAGCGCCTCCGCGATCACCGCCGCGGTCGTGTCGCCGATCCCCGGAAGATCCTTCAGGCGCCCGGCATCGGCGAGGAAGTGCAGCTCCGATTCCGGCACCCGGGAGATCTCGCGCGCCGCGCGCCGGAAGGCCTGCTGGCGGTGCGCCGGTGCGCGTCCCCGCATCAGGAGGTCGGCGATGCGCTCGAGTGCCTCGACGGGCGTCATGTTCCGACCGTACCCTCCCGCTGTGGGGTTCTACGGCGAGCAGGTGCTGCCCCGGTTCACCGACCTGATGCTCGGCAACCGCGAGTTCGCGAAACTCCGCCGGGAGGTCTGCGCGGGTCTGCACGGCGACGTCGTCGAGATCGGTTTCGGCTCCGGGCTGAACGTGCCGTTCCTGCCGGTCGAGGTCACGGGGGTGTGGGCGGTCGAACCGTCGACGGTGGCGCGCCGGATCGCGGCCAAGCGTGTCTCGGCGTCGCCCGTGCCGTTGCACGAGGCCGGGTTGGACGGCTCGCGACTCGAGCTGCCCGACGCGCGTTTCGACGCCGCGCTCTCGACGATGACGCTTTGCACGATTCTCGACGTACGCGTGGCGTTGCAAGAGCTGCGGCGCGTGCTGAAGCCGAACGCGTTGTTCCACTTCGCCGAGCACGGGCGCGCGCCGCACTCCCGAGTGGCGCGCCGCCAGGACCGCTGGAACGGATTGCAGCACCGGGTGGCCGGAGGGTGCAACCTCAACCGCGAAATCGCGACGCTGCTGACCGACGTCGGGTTCGAGATCGAGACTTTGCGCAACTTCTACCTGAAGGGCCCGAAGCCGTGGGGCTACATGTACGTCGGCCGCGCCCGGAACCCCTGACCGGCCCGTCGCCGCGGGAAGACCTCGCCGTATACTGACGGGTTCCGGAGGGCTGACCGAGTGGCCGAAGGTGCTCGCCTGCTAAGCGAGTAGGGGGTTACAAGCTCCCTCGAGGGTTCAAATCCCTCGCCCTCCGCTGTCGTCAGATTCCGGGCACGAAGTCGATACCGCTGCTTCATCGCCGGGACACGCCCGCGATCGAGTGCTGGGCCAAGGTGGGCTCGGTGGGCGATCTCCTCGACGCGTACGAACCAGTCGACGCTTGGGACGAGATGTTCGACGCGGCCGGCGACACGCGGCTCGACTACGGCGCGCTGTACGAGCACGTCCAGACGCTGTCGAAGCAGGACTTCGACGAGCGTTGCGCCACCCGAGACCGGGTCTTCCGTGATCAAGGCATCACGTTCGCGCACTCGGGCGAGGAACGCCCGTTCCCCCTCGACCTCGTGCCGCGCGTCATCTCCGCGGCGGAGTGGTCGACGATCGCGCGAGGGGTCGCGCAGCGTGTACGCGCGCTCGAACGGTTTCTCCACGACGTCTACGGAGCGGGCGAGATCATGCGCGCCCGGGTTGTACCCCGACGCCTGGTCGTCACCTCGTCGCACTTCCAACGGGCCGCGGTCGGAGGCGTCGCTCCCGCGAGCGGCGTTCGGGTGCACGTCGCGGGGATAGATCTCGTCCGTGACGGCGACGGAAAGATTTGTGTGCTCGAGGACAACATCAGGGTTCCGTCCGGCATCTCGTACGTGGTCGAGAACCGGCGCGCCATGACACATGTGTTCCCCGAACTGTTCGCCGCGCACCGGGTACAGCCGGTGTCCGACTACCCGGCCCGGCTTCTGCAGACGCTTTCGGCAGCCGCCCCTCGGGGTGTCGACGATCCCCGGGTCGTGTTGCTGACGCCCGGCGTGCACAACGCCGCGTACTTCGAGCACTCGTTCCTGGCGCGGCAGATGGGCGTCGAGCTGGTCGAGGGTCGCGATCTCGTGTGCCGAGACAACGTCGTCTACATGTTGACGACGAGTGGAGAGGAGCGCGTCGACGTCGTGTACCGCCGCGTCGACGACGAGTTCCTCGATCCTCTGCATTTCCTGCCTACGTCGATGCTCGGATGTGCCGGCATCGTCAACGCGGCCCGGGCCGGCAACGTCACGATCGCGAACTTCCTCGGCAACGGTGTGGCCGACGACAAGGCGGTGTACCCGTACGTGCCTGCGATGATCGATTTCTACCTCGGCGAGCGGCCCATCCTCTCGAATGTCGAGACCTTCATGCTCGACGACGCGGACGTGCGGTCGTGGGCGCTCGCTCGGCTCGACCGCCTTGTCTGGAAGCCGGCTGACGGCTCGGGCGGCGCGGGCATCGTCATCGGGCCGCGCGCCGATGCCGAGGTGCTCGAAGCAGTACGGGCGGCCGTCGAGGCCAAGCCGAGGGCGTGGATCGCGCAACAGCCCGTCGCGCTCTCGACCGCGCCGACCTACGTCGGCGCCGAGATGCGCCCGCGCCACCTCGATCTTCGGCCGTTCGCGTTGAACGACGGCGAGAACATCTGGGTGGTGCCCGGCGGGCTCACGCGGGTGGCGCTCGGTGAGGGCAGCCTGGTGGTGAACTCGAGCCAGGGAGGTGGCTCGAAGGACACGTGGGTGCTCGCCCCGGACGGCGCGGAGATCGACAACGAGGCCGCCGACGTGGTCGACGAGCTCGATTGCGAGCCGCTTGCGCGCCAGCCCTTCGACACCTTGCCCGAGGCTCGCGAGCAAGCGGCGCAACAGCAATGAGCGCGTCCACGGCGAGTGCGGGATACCGGGGCGGATGCTGAGCCGCATCGCGGAATCGTTGTACTGGCTCGGCCGCTACACCGAGCGTGCGGAAGCAACGGCGCGCATTCTCGACGTGTACTCGCACGCATTGCTCGAAGACCGAATCGGCGGCGAGGAATCGGCGTGCCGGCGCCTCGTCGAAGCGATGGGCGCGGCCGAGACGGCCACGGCATTCGAGGTCGAGACGAACGTCGAGTCGCTCGTGGGCTTCTTCGTCGACGACCCGCGTTTCACGGGGTCGATCGTCCGCTCGTTGGAAGCGATGTGGGAGAACGCACGCGGCGCGCGCGACGCGATGTCGTCGGAGATGTGGGGCAGCATCAACGCAACCCACGGCGCGCTCGACGTCCGACGGCGGAGCCGCTCGATGTACGCGCAGCACGGCTTCCTGGGTTGGGTCCGGGACCGCGCCGCGCTCGTGTCGGGCCTGGCGGACGCCACGATGAGTCACGACGACACCTGGAGATTCATCGTGCTCGGCCGGTCGCTCGAGCGTGTCGATCTGACTGTGCGGCTGCTGTCGACGCGACTGGGCGACGCGTGGGGAGCCTCGGGGTGGGTCGCGACCCTCCGGTGCTGCGCGGCGTACGAGTCGTACCTGCGGACGTATCGCCGAGGCGTCGAAGGGTCGAAGGCGCTCGAGTTCCTCTTGCTCGACCGCCTGTTCCCCCGGTCGGTGTTCCACGCACTCGGCGCGGCGGAGACGGCGTTGTACGACCTCGACCCCACCTCCGACCGTCACGGCGCCGGGAGCGAGCCGCGCCGGGTCGTCGGTCGCGCGTGCGCGGACCTCGAGTTCGTTCGGGTGTCCGAGCTCGAGCACTCGTTGCCGGAGCATCTCGCCCGGCTCGAGCGCGCGGGTGCGTACGCCCACGACGTGATCGCGAAGCGCTTCTTCAACAACATGATCGCGATCAGTTGGAGCGCGTGATGGCGTGGCGGCTCTCGATCGAGCACGTAACGAGCTACGAATACCAAGGTGAGGTGCTCGCCTCCTACAACGAAGCGCGCATGAGCCCGGCTCGGGACTCCTCGCAGATGGTGCTCGACCATCGCGTCGATGTTCGTCCCACCGTCCCGGTCATGCGCTACGTCGACTACTGGGGTACCGAAGTGAGCGCGTTCGATGTGCACGAGCCTCACGACCGGCTCATCGTCGCGGCGCGATCGCTGGTTGAAACCGCCGCCGTCGTTTCCGACGTCACCGACACCGAGTGGGAGGTCTTGTCCGATGAAGACGTACGCGACCGTTTCTACGAATACCTGCAGCCGTCCGCGCACGTACCCATCGACGAATCGTTTCGTGTGGTCGCGATCGAGATTTCCCGCGCCCGGACGCCGCGCGAGACCGTCGAGGCCGTCGGCACGTGGGTGCGCGAGAGGCTCGCGTACGAGGCCGGGGCGACGGACGTCTCGACGAACGCGCGCTCCGCCCTCGAGCTCGGTCGAGGCGTCTGCCAGGACTTCGTCCATGTCGCGCTCGCATTGTTGCGGGCGTCCGGCGTACCTGCTCGTTACGCGTCGGGCTACCTGCACCCGGATGTCGATGCCGCCGTCGGTGCGGCAGTGACGGGGCAGAGCCACGCGTGGCTCGAAGCGTGGACGGGCTCCTGGCAGCGCGTCGATCCCACGAGCGGGTCGGAGGTCGCCCAACAGCACGTGCTGGTCGCGCGCGGTCGCGACTACGCCGACGTTGCTCCGCTCAAAGGTGTGTACAACGGGCCCGCAGCCCATTCCAGCGACGTGCAGGTGACGATCCGCCGGGTCGCGTGATACGGAGGTCCATCGCGGTCGGCCGCGTCCGTCAGGTGATAACGGCTTCGGACC
>DATCCI010000008.1:0-6669 GCA_036511415.1 Acidimicrobiia bacterium | reverse complement strand
GAGACGATCGCCTCGACGGCGATCCCCGCGCCGTGACCGCGCTCGACGACGTCGCGGGCCCCGACGAGCGATTCGGCCACCGACCGGCGCACATTCTTCTGGTTGTGGGTCTCGCTCGCGCTCACGACGAGCTCGAGCTCGTCCGCCCCCGCCGCAACAGCAAGCTCCGCGCCCTTCGGATTGGGCACCAATGCCGAGTACACGACTCCCGGTCGACGCGTGATGCCCGACATCACGTCGTGCGCGCCCGCCATCGGCGGGATCGCGGCGGGCGATACGAACGACGCCGCCTCGATGAACCGCAGCCCGGTCGTCGAGAGCGCGTCGATGAGCCGCACCCGCGGCGCGACCGGAATCGGCGCCTCGTTCTGCAGTCCGTCGCGCGGGCCGACCTCGCGGACGTCGACGTGTGCCGGCCAAGCTGACATGAGAGCCACGTTACGCGCCCCGGCGTCCGTCGACGGTCAGTCGGTGCGGGCGCGCACGCGGAGCTTGATGGGTGTCGGGCCGAGATCGAACGACTCCCGCAGGCGCCGCTCGAGGTATCGCAGGTACTGCGGAGGGAGCGGACGGCTGGCGAACAGCGTGAACGTGGGCGGATCGGTCGCACCCTGCGTGGCGTAGAGGACTCGTGGCCGGTGGCGCTTCTGGACCGGAGCCGGATGGGCGTTCTGGGCGTCGCGCAACACCTTGTTGAGCGCGGCAGTCGGGATCCGCTGGTGGTACGCGCTCTCGGATTCCCGTAACGCGGGCAGGAGCTGGTGGACCCGCCGGCCGCTCAGGGCCGAGATCGGGATCATCGGCGCGTAGCTGAGGAAACCCAGCATGTCGGCGACCTGGCGGCGGACCTTCTCCCGATCCTCGGCGTCGACGAGATCCCACTTGTTGCAGATGATCACGACGGCCGTGCCGGCGGCGTCGATGCGCTCGGCCAGACGCTGATCCTGGTGCGTCACACCTTCCGCCGCATCGATCACGAGCAGCGCGGCGTCGGCGCGGTCGATCGCCTCCAGCGCGCGTACGAGGCTGTAGTACTCGGTCGGCTCGTCGATACGGCTCTTGCGGCGGAGGCCGGCCGTGTCGACGAACCGCAAGGGTCCGTCCTCCGTCTCGACGACCGTGTCGATCGCGTCGCGCGTCGTCCCGGGCATGTCGTGCACGACGGAGCGATCCTCGCCCACGAGGCGGTTGAACAGCGTCGACTTGCCGACGTTCGGCCGCCCGACGATCGCGATGTTGAAGATGCCGTCGTCGACGGCCTCGGCCTCGGCCCTCGCCCCGGCGTCCGCGTCGGGCGCAGCCGGTTCGGGCAACGCCGCCACGATCGCGTCGAGCAGTTCTCCCGAGAGCCGACCGTGCATCGCCGACAATGCCATCGGTTCGCCCAGCCCGAGCTGTTGGAACTCCCAGATGTCGAGCTCGCGACGCTCGTCGTCGACCTTGTTCACGACGACGATGACGGGAGTGCGCGCGTGCTTGAGGAGCCGCGCGACCTGGGCGTCCTCGTCGGTTATCCCGGTCGTGACGTCGACCACGAAGAGGACGAGATCCGCGACCCGCACGGCCTCGGCGGCCTGCGCGCTCACCTTGGTCGCGAGCACCGACTGCTCACCGGTGAGCCCGGCTTCGCCCTCGGCGAGCCACCCTCCGGTGTCGACGATGCGAAAGCTACGGCCCACCCATTCCGCGGACAGCTCGCGGCGATCGCGGGTGACGCCCGGTCGCTCTTCGACGATCGCGGCCCGGCGGCCGACGATGCGGTTCACGAGCGTCGACTTGCCGACGTTCGGGCGACCGACGACCGCGACGACCGGCAGTTCGCCGTTCATGACGCCGACCGGCGCAGCGCGTGCACGAGCGCTCCGCCATCGGTCGGCACGATCTCGACGACACGCGGCAGCTGCGCGGCGGTCGTCCCGTCGAGGAAGCGGCCGCGCGAGAGCGCGACGTCGGGCAACAAGTAGCGGTCGCCTTCGGGCTGGCTTCCGAGCACGGCCGAGACGTCCTCGCCCGTCAGCAGGCCGGTGACTCCGATGTTCCCGCCGAAGAAGCCGTTCTTGACCGGCAGGAGGCGCACCCGTCCCGGGAGCTCGTCGAGCAGCGGCTCCAGCACCGCTGCACCCAACTCCCCCGTCACGATGACGTTCCACCGTTCGCGCCCGCGCTCTCCCCGACCCGGGAGCCCGCCCGGCTGTTCGGCCTGATCGTGGCGCGGCGCGCGGTAACCGTCGGCGGGCGCACCGTCGACCCACGCGAAGAACCCGGAGCGCGGACCGGTACCGGTGACGTCGGCACCCGCCAGCGCGGCCCGCACCTCCGACTCGAACGTGCGAGCCATGCCGATGCCGTTCTCGTGTTGCGGGCAGCCGTCGTACGCGTCGAGCGCGGGGAACGGCCGCTCGGCGAGGAGGTAGTACTCGTCGGACACGTACACGAGGCGTCGCCCGAGCGCGGCAAGATATCGCGCCTGCCAGCGCTCCACGATGTCGACGACGGCGCGGGCCTCGGCGAGCGTGTGGACGCGCATCTCTTCTTCGCGGTTGTGCGCGCTGACCCCGAGCGGCACCACGCCTACCGTCGACAGCGCGGGGAACCGGTCGAGCACCCCGAGCAGCGTGTCGTCGAGCACGGCGCCGTCGTTGATACCCGGGCACACGACCACCTGGCCGTGCACCTCGATACCCGCATCGAGGATCAGTTCCAGCCAGCGCAGGCTGGTCGCACCGCGCCGGTTGCGCAACAGCCGCGTGCGGACGTCGGGATCGGTCGCGTGAATGCTGACGTACAGCGGCCCGAGCCGCTCACCGACCACCCGCTCGAGGTCGGCTTCGGTGAAGCGGGTCAGGGTCGTGAAGTTCCCGTAGAGGAACGACAGCCGGTAGTCGTCGTCTTTCAGGTAGAGGCTCTTGCGCATCCCCTTCGGCAACTGGTGAATGAAGCAGAACGGGCAGTGGTTATCGCAGGTGCGGACGCGGTCGAACACCGCACTCGTCAACTCGACGCCGAGCGGCGCGCCGTCGGCCTTGTCGACGTGCACGACCCGCTCGAGGCCGCCCCGCCGAAGGTCGAGCTCGACGTGCTCGCCGTCGACCTGGATCTGGTACGCGATCACGTCGCGCACGACCTCGCCGTTGACCGCGAGCACCTCGTCGCCGACGATCACGCCCGCGAGCGCGGCCGGCGATCCGGGCGCGACGGCATCAACGCGGGCAGCGGGCATGGGGCCAGGATACGGGGTCGCCCGCATTAGCCTCGCTCCGTGACCGTGGAGAAGGTTCTCGTCGCCGAGCCTCGTGGCTTCTGCGCGGGCGTCGAGATGGCGATCAAGGCGCTGGCGTGGATGGTTCGGGTGTTCGAGCCGCCCGTGTACTGCTACCACGAGATCGTGCACAACCGGCTCGTCGTCGACCGCTTCCGAGCCCAGGGCGTGATCTTCGTCGACGACGTGAAAGCGGTTCCTGCGGGGGCGCCGGTCATGCTCTCCGCACACGGGAGCGCGCCCGACGTCGTCGAGGCATCGCGGGAGAACAAACGCTACGTCGTGAACGCGGTGTGCCCGCTCGTCACGAAGGTGCACCACGAGGCCAAGGTGCGCGCGCGCAAGGGCTTCACGATCCTGTACGTCGGTCACGCCGGACACGACGAGGCCGTCGGCACTCTGGCGGTCGCGCCCGATTCGATGCAGCTCGTCGAACACGACGCCGACCTCGACGCCGCCGCGGCGGCCGTTACCGACCCGACCCGCGTCGCAGTCCTCGCCCAGACCACCCTCGCGCAGAACGAATGGGCCGGAGTGGTCGCACGGACGCGCGCCCGCTTCCCCGACGTGTGGACGGCGTCGCGCAACGATCTCTGCTTCGCGACGACGAACCGCCAGGATGCGCTGACCGACATCGCGAAGCGTAGCGACGCCGTGGTCGTGATCGGCAGCGCGAACTCGTCGAACACGATTGCGCTGACGAAGGTCGCACGAGAGGCCGGCTGTCCGATCGTCTTGCGCGTCGACGGTCCGGACGAGCTCGAAGCGGACGCGATCCGCGACGCCCGTACCGTCGGCGTCACCGCCGGTGCCAGCGCGCCGGAGGAACTAGTCGAATCGGTGATTGCCCGGCTCGCGCCCCGCGACGGCGTCGAGATCGTGCGGGTGACCGACGAAGACGAATACTTTCCGCCGCCACGCGAGCTTCGGGAGCTGATCCCCGCGCTCGACGCGGCCGCGGCCCTCGTGCTCGGCGGCGACGTCACCTCGGTCCGCGTCGCCGGAGGACCCTTCGCCGACGATCGCACGCTCGACGCGTCGAAGGTTCTCGCCGCATTCGACGACTGACCGGCGTCGGCTACCTGCGCTCGCGCAGCTCCTTCGCCTCGTCGAACACCAACTGCAGCGCATCGTGCAGCCGCGTCGTGATCGCGTCGACCTGCGCGCGCGGCACCACTCCGCCGTCGCGACGGGGGACGACGATCGGCTCCCCCACGACCATCGCGCACTGACCGAAGCGCGGCACCTTGCCACCGTGACTGCGCAGGATCTCCTCACTGCCCGCGATCCCGACCGGAACGATCGGCACGCCCGCGCGCAGGGCGACATACGCCGCCCCCGGCTGCAACGGCTGGACCTTCGGACCGTGCTGGCGCGTGCCCTCCGGGTACACGAGCAGCACCTCGCCCGCCTGCAGCATGGCGATCGAGTCGCGTAACGCCCTGCGGTCGGTCCCGTCCCGCGCGACCTCGAAGCCGCCGAGCTTGCGGAAGAACGCGCCGGCGACGGGGATCCGGAACAGCGACGCCTTGCCCATGTAACGAAGCGGGCGGCGCGACAGCCACGCCGCGAACGGGATGTCCATCATCGAACGATGCGACGGGGCGAGCACGTAGCCACCCTGCGCCGGCAGGCGCTCGCGGCCTCGGATGCGCACCCGGTACGCGACCGAAGAGCCGCCGGCGACGACGAACCGAACCGTGTTGTAGAAGAGCATCAGCGAGCCTCCGCGGATCGGGCCCGGGCGACGACGTCGGTGACGACCGTGTCGATATCGAGATTCGTCGTGTCGATGACGATCGCGTCGTCGGCCGCACGCATCGGCGACACCGCGCGTCCGGCGTCGATCGCATCCCTCCGGTCGATCGCGGCCTTGACGTCCTCGACCGCGACCGCGCGCGCCGCCGCCATCTCGTCGCGCTGCCGGCGCCGGGCCCGTTCGTCGTCGCTCGCGACGAGGAAGACCTTCACCGTCGCGCCCGGGAATACGACGGTGCCGATATCGCGCCCCTCGACGACCCCACCGCCGTGACGAGCAACCCAAGCGCGCTGCTCCGCGACGAGGATGGCGCGCACCTTCGGATGGGCCGAGACGATCGACACCGCGTCCGTCACGAGCGGACCCCGGATCTCGCGGCTGACATCGCGGCCGTCGAGCATCGTGAGGCCTCCCTCGACGGTTATCGTGCTCGTGCGCGCCGCGCCGGCACACGCGGCGGCGGCGTCGGTCGACCCTCCCGCCTCGAGTACGGCGAGGGTGACCGCGCGATACATCGCGCCGGTGTCGAGTACGGGCAGGCCGAGTTCAGCCGCGACGGCACGCGCCACCGTCGACTTGCCCGAGCCCGACGGCCCGTCGATCGCGATCACGATCGTCATCGGGTCCGTCATCGGGCGTCGGATCCGGTCAGACGCGCGAGATGCCCCCCGAACTCTGGATACGACGACGCAACCGACCGCCAGCCGTTCACGGTCGAGTCCGCGATCAACGCGTTCGCGGCGATCGCCATCGCCATCGCGATGCGGTGATCGCCGTGACTGTCGAAGTCGCCGGCCTCGGCCCGTCCGCCGCGCACGACCAGCCCGTCGGCCCGAGCCTCGACTCCGACGCCGAGCTTGCCGAGCTCCTCGTGCAGCGTCCCGATGCGGTTGCTCTCCTTCACGGCGAGCTCCGCCGCGTCCCGGATGTCGGTCACGCCCTCGGCGAAGGCGGCCGCGACCGCGAGCGCCGGGATCTCGTCGATGACGTTGGGAATCTCGTCACCGGAGATCGTCGTGGCGCGCAGTGCCGACGCCCGTACCCGCAACTCGCCCACCGGCTCGCCGCACACCTCGCCACTCGTCGTCAGCTCGATGTCGGCACCCATGCGCTCCAGCACGGCGACAAAGCCGACTCGAGTCGGATTGCACGACACCGACTCGATGACGATGTCCGAGCCCGGCGTGATGGCAGCCGCAACCGCGAAGAAGGCGGCTGACGACGGATCGCCGGGAACGTCGAGTGCGAACGAAGCCGGCGCGCCCGGCGCCACGCGTACCGAGAGGCCGTCGACGGTGACCGGTGCGCCGAGCGCCACGAGCATCCGTTCGGTGTGATCGCGACTGGGACCAGGCGACACAACCTCCGTCTCCCCCTCCGCCTGCAAACCCGCCAGCACCACGGCCGTCTTCACCTGCGCGCTCGCGACGGGCAACTCGTAGCGCAGCGCGCGCAGCGCACCGCCCCGCACGACGAGGGGCGCGCGCGTCGCGCCGTCGCGCCCGTCGACGCGGGCGCCCATGGCTCGCAAGGGCTCGACGACCCTTCCCATCGGACGCCCGCGTAGCGAGTCGTCGCCGCTCAGCACTGACAAGAACGGCCGACCCGCGAGCAGCCCTGCGAAAAGCCGCATCGCGGTGCCGCTGTTCTC
>DATCCI010000007.1:0-4102 GCA_036511415.1 Acidimicrobiia bacterium | reverse complement strand
CTCGGACCCTGCCCAAACAGCAACCCATTTCGAACGCCCCAAGATGTCGCGCCGGGGTATCACCTAACGCCGGGTCGGTGGCGCGCTATCGGCTGCTTCGTAAAGGCCGCGCTTGCTGTCGCGAACGCGCACAGAATGCTTCGCTCTGGGATGGTTATGCGAGCGCCCAGATCGGTTCGGTGCTCCCGAACCAGTGTTACCTGGAGCGCTTCCGACGACCGGGTGGATCACCGGCGAGCAAGGTGACCCCGAGGTACACCACGAAGATGAATCCCACCGCGAGGGAGCGAGCAGTGCCAGATCGCCATTTCGCACGCCGCGTCTTCGCAGAACCTTCACCGATAGCTGTGAGTGTCGCCCAACGTGCTATTGCTCGCGGTTGTCGCGGAGCGGATGATCGAGGCGGAGGAGATGTTCGAGCGCGGCCAAGCCTTCGGGGCTTCCGCGCCAATGGCGCTCGAGCGTTTTGTTGCCCGCGGCGCGTGCGACACTGCGCAGGACGAGGTAGGCGAGAATGAGATCGTCCGCGACGCCGATGACGGGGATGACGTCGGGTATAGCGTCGATCGGTGACGCCATCCAGGCCAACAGGAGCCAGATCCGAGCGCGCACGCGCCGGGGTATGGAGGGATCGCGTGCAAGGTCGCGCACGAGGAGTACAAGGTCGGGCATGAGCTGTGCCGTCTGTGTGATCCGAAACCCTTTCGGTCGTGCGGCGATGAGCGCAAGCACGAAGACCAGCCATAGCGTCCCGATCCCGATGATGACGCCGATGGCGTACTTCACGGCTGGGGCGCGCCCTGCGAACACGTCGTACGCGTCCGCTGCCGTCTCAGCGTCTCGCGCGTGTCGCGGTACGCGGGGACCGGAAGGAACTGGCGGACGCGCGCGTCTCTATAGCGGTCGAGAACGTCGCCTACCACTCGGCGGATCTCATCGACCGTCGGGACGACATCCAGAACTCCTGGTGCAGTGCCCCGGAAAGGGCTTCGACTTCGTCTTCCTCGGTGACCTGTCGCACGAGATCGAGTATCGCGACGTCACGGGCCGGATGACAGGGCCAGATGACCCGACGCGGGGCGCGACTCCTGCCGCCGTTGGTTACGAAAGGGTGAACTCGGCACTGCACACCGGAGACGAAACGCCACGCACGACGCCGCCGAACGAACTCGCCAGCATGAGCCTTGTGGCCCTTGTGACGCGAGGTGGACGGCCGCAGGATGGGGACGATCGCTCGTCGCCGTGAGAGGGTCGTGTTGTGTCGTTGCCGTTCGATGTTGTGAGCCGCCATTTGGTGTCTGTTCTGGTCGGGCATGGGGGCGAGACGCGCGGTGCGTCGCGGCGGCGTCACGTTTGGTCGGCGCCGGGACGCGCGCATATCGACGTGCGAGATGTGCACCGCCCTGGCACGGAGGGAATCGCCGACGCGGTTGAGCGCGCACTGCTCGCGATCGAGGGCGTGCACTGGGCGGAGGTGAACGCAATCTTGGCGCGCGTCGCGGTCGCGTTCGACGGCGACGTCGTTGCCGTCGACGACCTGGTCACTGCGATCGAAGAGGCAGAAGACAGCCTCGGTGTTGGCGCGGGCGACCTCTTGGGGGATCGTCCCGATCATCCCGGCGACGCGGATGCAATCCGCTGGGGTGTAGTCGAGGTCGGCGCGGACATCGCCGGTATCGCCGTCGGCGGCATTGCGAGGCTCTTGCGTTGGCCAGTGTTGCCCGTCGAGATCGCAGCCGCGCTGCCGGCGATCGATTCCTTGCCGCCGGTGCGTCGAGTTCTCGACCTCCATCGGGGGATCGAGGCGGCGGTGGTCTCGGCGAGTGCCCTGTTGCAGGGTCTGGGCGCGGGTCCGGTCGGACTCGTCGTCGACGCGACGCACCGTGTCACGCTCCTGAGTGAGGCAATGGCGAGGCGCGCGGTGTGGGACCGAGCTGAGTCCGGCCTGCACGCAGGCCCAAGCGATGACCGCGTCGCTGCTTTCGAGCGCGTGCCCCGTCCGGTGGCCCTTCCGGACGGGCCGCTCGAGACCTACGCTCAGCGGGTCGCATTCGGCTCGCTCGGCGCGGGCGGTCTCGCGTTCGCGCTGACCCGCGACCCCCGCCGGACCGCCGACGTGCTGCTCGCCGCGGTGCCTCGCGCGGCTCGCTTCGGACGCGAGAGCTTCGCCGCATCGGCGGGCCGCGTGCTCGCCGGACGCGATGTGGTGCCGATGGACGCCCGCGTCCTGCGCCGGCTCGATCGGATCGACACAGTGGTCGTCGACGCAGAGCTCCTCGACGAGCCGTCCGCACCAGTGCGGACGCTGCTCGAGGCCGTGCACGCAGCCGCACAAGATCTCGTCATCGCGGGCACGCCGAGTGACGGCGCGCACGTCGCCGACGCGGACCTCGTTGTCGCCGGCGGTGAGGAACTCGCGGCCTCGGTACGCGCGCTGCAAACCGAAGGACGCGTCGTCGCAGTCGTTTCGGCACGCCCGGGAGAAGCACTCGCGGCCGCGGACTGCGGCATCGGTCTGTGCATACCGGGCGGCCGACCGCCGTGGGGCGCGCACTTGCTGTGCCCGACGCTTTACGACGCCGCACTCGTCATCGAAGCAACCGCAGTGGCGCGCACCGCCAGCGGTCAGGCGGTGCGCATCGCGATGGCGGGATCAGCCGTCGCGGCACTCCTCGCGCTCGGGCCATTGCCGCTCGCCGGCAGGCGCGCGGTGCTCGCCGCCAACGCGGCCGCGCTCACCGCAATAGCGGTCGGAACCTGGACCGGCGCGTCGTTGAACGGGCGGCTGAAGCCGCGCGATGACCGTGAACCGGTCACGTGGCACTCGCTCTCCGTCGCCGAAGTTGTCGCCCGGCTCGGAACGAACTCCACGACTGGACTCGACGCTGGCGAAGCGGACGGTCGCCGGGTTGAGGCACCGAGCGATCGGCATACGACCTTCGGGGCGCTGTTCGTCAAGGAGCTTTCGAACCCGCTGACGGTGCTGCTCGGCGCGGGTGGTGTGCTCTCGACCGTCGCAGGCTCGTTCAGTGATGGTCTCTTGATCAGCGGTGTACTGGGCGTGAACGCGTTCATCGGCGCCGCGCAGCGACTGCAGACAGAACAGGCCATCCGAAAGTTGACCGCGTCAGTGTCGGGCCAAGTAGTCCGGATCCGGCGCGGCGGCACCGAACTCTCGATATCACCGAGCGAGCTCGTCGACGGTGACGTCGTGCTGTTGCAGGCGGGCGACATCGTTCCCGCCGACACCCGCATCATCATAGCCCGAGGTGTCGAGACCGACGAGTCCGCCCTCACCGGCGAATCGCTCCCCGTCGCAAAGCACGTCGACGCAGTCGCATCTGACACCGCGGTCGCTGACCGAACGTCGATCGCGTATGCCGGTACCGCGATCGCGGCCGGTCGCGCCGAAGCCGTCGTCGTCGCGACCGGCAATCGCACCGAAGCGGGTCGCGCGGGCGACGACGGTGCCGGCGCGCCCGTGACCGGCGTCGAGGCAAGACTCGACGACCTCACGCGCCGAACGGTGCCGCTCGTCCTCGCCGCGGGCGCGACGCTCACGGGCGTCACACTGCTGCGCGGCGGACCTGCCCGCGAAGCAATCTCCACCGGTGTAAGTCTTGCGGCCGCCGCTGTGCCCGAGGGGTTGCCGTTTCTTGCGACGGTCGCGCAGTCGGGCGCGGCGCGGCGTCTGTCCACCAAGGGCGTGCTCGTGCGCAACCCCCGCGTCCTCGAAGCGCTGGGACGCGTGGACGTGTTGTGTTTCGATAAGACTGGCACCCTCACCGAAGGGCAACTCCAGGTCCGGTCGGTCTCCGATGGTGACATCGTCGAGACACTGCCTGCTATCGATGGCCGGCGCCGTCTCGTGCTCGCCGCCGCGCTGCGGGCCACGCCCCAGCGCCGACGCGAGGGCCTACCTCACCCCACCGACCAGGCCGTCGTCGACGGCGCCGACGCCGTGGAGCTATCCGGCGAGCTCGGCGCGCCCGGCTGGCACAAGGCCGCCAGCCTGCCCTTCGCATCCAACCGCGGCTACCACGCCGCACTCGGCAACACAGCGGACGGACCGGTCCTTTCCGTAAAGGGCGCCCCCGAAGTC
>DATCCI010000006.1:0-2162 GCA_036511415.1 Acidimicrobiia bacterium | reverse complement strand
GTTCTTTGACGAGGAGCACTACCGGACCCGGTCACAGAGGTTTGTGTCTGATTGGTGCCGGGGCCTTGGACGCGCGGCGCGGATGCGTACGCTCTTGCTTGCAGGGTGGCCGGTACCGTCCCCGGCACTCTCGGCGGTGGGGACTCGGCCTCAGCTCCTCTTTACGAGTCCCAGGGCTCGCCGCCGGTGTCCCAAGCGACGAGGCAGTGGCCGGAGACGAGGGCGGCCACGCGTTCGAGCGATTCTGTGTCGGCGGATGGTGCGCCGTCGACGGCGAGCTGCGCCACCTCGATGCCCTGCCAGAGCACCGGTACAAGGGTCCGCTGCGGCTCGTCGGGCGCCCCGGCTTCAGGGCCGAGGGTCGGCGCGCCCTCCTCGACGAAGAAGAGCCCGGCCCACGCGTAGCCGCCTCGCTCGTGCAGTGCTGCGACAACCTGCCGCAGCAGGTCGTCGGCGTCACCGCCTTGCGCGAGGATCTCCTCGACTGCTGCGACCGCGTCGCTAGCGCTCGACATCGTCTCCCTCTCGTTCTCGGATCTTCACGCGGAAGTCGTCGGGCACCGGGCGCTTCTTCCGCTCGGCGAGGTCGACGTAGACCAGCGTCTGGTGCGCCGTGACCATCAGCGCGTCGTCCGCGGCGCGGTATGCCGCAAACTGAAACGTGACGCTCGTGCTGCCGATCCGTGAGACGCGCACGTAGACCTCGATCTCGTCGTCGAAGACCGCCGGCGCAAAGTACTCGACGTCGTTGGCGCGCATGACGAAGTCGCCGGGCCCCGAGTGATGCAGCAGGCCGAGCGAACGCAGATACTCGACGCGTGCGAAGTCGAAGTACGGGTTGTAGCGCCCGTAGTAGACGACTCCCTGCGCATCGGTGTCGGAGAAGCCGACGCGCGTCCGCGCAGAGAACGTGAACGGCGCCTTGTCCGTCACGAGCGGATCAGCGCCAGGACCTCATCGCGTTTCTCTTCCATCTTCGCCAGCGAGCCGCGTGCTTCGAGGTTCAGCCGAAGCAGCGGCTCCGTGTTGGACGGACGCACATTGAAGTGCCAGTCGTCGGCGTCGACCGAAACGCCGTCCAGATGCGAGACGGTGCCTTCTGACGCGTAGCGCTCTTTCAGCTCCTGCAGCTTGAGCGCGACGTCGGCGACGGGCGTGTTGATCTCCCCGGTGATGAAGTACTCGTCGCGGTAGGGCTTCAGGAGCTCGGACAGCTTCTTGCCGCTTCTCGACACCAGCTCGAGCATGAGCAGGAACGGGACGACGCCCGAGTCGGCCTGCGAGAACTCGCGGAAGTAGTAGTGGCCCGAGACCTCGCCGCCGAACGCGGCGCCGTCCTTGCGCATGCGGTGCTTGATGTACGCGTGGCCGACGCGGTTGACGAGCGGTATGCCGCCGGCGCGCTCGATCGTCTCGGGCACAGCCCAGCTGGCGCGCACGTCGTAGATGATCTTTGCGCCGGGCTCCTTCGCGAGCACGGTCTCTGCGAACAGCGCGGTCGCGAAGTCGCCGGGAACGAACTCGCCCGTGTCGTCGACGAAGAAGCAGCGGTCGGCATCGCCGTCGAACGCGACGCCGAGATCGGCGCCTTCCTCGAGCGTCTTGCCGACGATGAACTCCCGGTTCTCGGGGAGCAGCGGGTTCGGCTCGTGATTCGGGAAGGAGCCGTCGGGATCGAAGTAGCAGCGCACCGCGTCGATCGGCAGTCGCTCGAGCACGGGCGGCAGCATCGCGCCCGCCATGCCGTTCGCCGCGTCGATCACGACCTTGAGCCGCCGGATCGAGGACGTGTCGATGAAGGACATCACCCGATCGACGTACGCGGGCCAGATGTCGTACGTACTGACGCGACCCTCGCCGGCGCTCGCTCGATCTCCGATCGCCATCGCCCGGTCGCGCACGTCGAGGAGCCCGGACTCGCCGCCGACCGGCAGCGCCCCGCGGCGCACGATCTTCAACCCGGTGTACTCCTTCGGGTTGTGCGAGGCAGTGACCTCGATGCCGCCGTCCAGCCCGAGCTCGCCGACGGCGAAGTAGACCATCTCGGTGCCGACCATCCCGAGGTCGAGCACCTCCGCGCCGGCCTCGGCGGCGCCGCGGATCACCTCGGCGGCCATCTGAGGGCTCGAGAGGCGCATGTCGCGGCCGACGGCGATCCGGCG
>DATCCI010000005.1:0-14144 GCA_036511415.1 Acidimicrobiia bacterium | reverse complement strand
AGAACTCGACGCGATACCCCGCCTTCTCGACCCGCCCCACCGATTGGCGCAAGCTCTTGTTCTGCTTGCCGTCGAGGCTGAACCGCCGCACGTCGACGACGGCTTCGTCCCCGATGTACAGGTCGTGCATGCCGCTCGCGCCGTAGACCGGCAACCAATCGGCGCACGCCCCCATCACCGCGACCGGCCAACCGTGTTCGTCGGCGAACTCCCGGAACGCGCCCCACGCTTCGGCCCGTTGGCCGATCGGACCGATCGGGTCCGGCGACACGAGCGCGATCCCGTTGTGCACGCGGTAGGCAACGAGCGTGTCGCGAAAGCCGAACCACTCCTTGTCGTCTCGCAACGCGAAGTACGACAACGAGTCGACGCCGTACTTCTCGACGATGAACCGCGCCCGCTCGCGTGACAACGGACGATACGACGACAGCCGCGGTGAGACGGCCGGACGGAACAGGAGCCAACAGCACGAGAGTGCGACGACGACACCGACGGCCAGCAGCGCCGGCGATACGAGCCGGTCGATGCTGTTCGGCAATGCGATGGTCTTCATCCCGATGAGCCGCTCCGAGACCGCATCCGCGATCTTCGGCAGAGGAAGGTTCGGATGCCGCAACGCAACGCCGATGGTCCCCCCGACGATCGCGATCGCGACCGAGAGCACGGCCACGCCGACTCCGCGCCGCCACGACGACGGGTTCGCCGGTGCGGTGAAGTCGTCCCGGTGGACCACGAGGAAGACGACCACCAACAGCGCGATGATCGCCTCCTCGACGTCGAGACCCTTGGTGACATTGCCGAGGACGGCCACGAGCAGCAGCGCATTGGCGAACAGCCAGGCATGACGCTGACCGCGTCGCACGCCCCGTGCGAGCAGGAGCAGACCGATCCCGCAGATCGCGACCAGCGCGGCGGCCACCTCGGGAACCTCGATCGGCGTGAACCGACCCATCGCGGTCAGGCGCGACGCCAGCGGCACCGTCACCGCCGACGCGAGGTTCAGCACCCCCGCGAACGCGATCGCGGCCGCCCCGATCCGCCGGGTACGCCGGCGCAGGGCGGTCGCGTCGCCGGCCGAGGGCCAGGTGACCGTGCCCGGATGCTCGGCAACCTCCGCCGGCGGCCAGCACGAGCGTATGCGCTCCCGCGACGCCATCCGCTCCAGCAACGTGCGCTCCGGCAGGTCGCGGGCGCCGTGCCAGAGCCGGACCCGCAACTCCGACCCCGCTTCCAGCTCGACCCACGAACAGCGCAGGCGAGCCGCGTACACCGCGGGGAAACCCCCGCGCGGTTCGACTCGATCGACGGTCCGCCCCGCGGTCCCGCAGTTGGCGTAGAACGCCCCGCCGCCGAGGTCGGTCAACTCGGCCCGGCCCGTGTGACCCGTGATCAGACCCGCTCCCCCGCCGGCCGCGAGACCGGCCGCGACACCGCGAGGTGCGTCGTTGTCGCGCAGGGCGCGCGACAACCACGAGATGGAACCGAGCGAGTCGTGCAGCTGCGCGACGACGAACGCCAAGGCCACCACGACGAGCACCAGCTCGATCGCGAACCCGGCGGCGAGCAACCGGAAGATGTGGACCAGCGCGTGACGCTGGCGGGTCGAGAACGCCGCTACCGGGAAGAAGACGGCGAGCAGCGCGAGCACCGGCAGGGTCAGCCACGCGGCGCGGCGGAACAGCCTCCGATAGGTGAACCGCGACGCCACGAGCGCGCCCATGTCGGCCGGATCGGCATCCTCGATCCCCTCCAACCACTTGTGCGAGGCGTCGCCGACGTTCGCGAATCCGGGGAGGACCTCGCGCTCGAGATGGACGACGAGTGGGTGGTCGTTGGGATCGCGCGGGTCGACGAACGCGGCCGCCGAGTCGAGCTGGTGCCCGGGCTCGACCCGCACGACGCGCACGCCCGCGCCGGTGTCGATCTCCAGGACGCACGCGAGCGCGACCGTCCACCCGTTCGACTGGAGTGCCTCTGCGGTTCGGGGGTCGTACGCGAGGGCCGCGTCGCGGTTTCCCGGGAGCACGATGATCCGGCGCTCCGGGGCCGCGAGGAACGTGTCCAGCGCGGCCGCCAGCCGCGGATGCGCCGCGAGCGCCGCTTCGGGATCGGGGCGGCCTTCTCGCAGCATGTCGAACGTATCGCCCGCGAACACGACGACGGCCGGCCCGCGACACGCTTCCACCGCGTGCGCGATGGCCCGCGCCACTTCCCGTGACGAATCGGTTCCGCCGGGCGCCAACCGCAACCCGCCGAACACCAGGACCTCGCCACCGATCCTCACCGAGATCGGCACCTCGTCGGCGACGGTCGGCCGGCGCGACGCGAGGTCGACGAGTTCGGCGCCCGGGCCCGTCGTCGCTCCTTGCTCGGATCCGTCCGTCATCGTCTCAGACCACAATCCTCGGCGTTTCCCGGCCGCACCTGGGCCAGCCATCGAAGGCCGCGCCGACACGGTACCTGTACATCGGCAGAACTCCCGGTCGGACGGAACGAAACGCGCCACGAGCAGCCCCGGCGGGACCACGTCACGCGCGCTCAGCGTTCAGGCAACGGCGACGCCCTCGAAGGCCGCGGCGCGCACACCGCGCTGTGCGAGCTCGGCCAGGAACGGCACCGGATCGACCAGCGCGCCGAGGCCGTGCACTCCCGGGCGGTCGAGCGGCGGGCCGAGCGCACCGACCAGCTGCGCCGCTACGACCGCGAGGACCGCGCCGGCCGCGACCGCGGTGCGTTCGACGACGCCGTAGACGGTGCAGTCGAAGCTCCCGTCCCGCCGACCCCATACCTCGACCCGGGCGGCGCCCCACTCGCCTTCGTCGCCGAAGCGCCGGCGCAGCCGGGCCCGTTTCGGCGGCTCGCCGAGCTGTACGCCGAGACGCGCGACGTCGGGAAACGCGTCGACCAGCAGGGCCGTACCGCCGGTCACCGTTCGACAATCGCGAGCGCCGATCGGCTCGGGGAACCACACGAGACTGTCGCCGTGGGGATGATCCTCGCGCCAGGTGCCGTCATGCCACGTGCGCACCGGCACGCGGCGCTCGTGGCGAACCGTCGCGACACTCGCGGGCCCGGCCCAGCCGGTGCGCGCCACTCGGATCTCGTCGACCTTCTCGAACATCGACGCGGCATGCCGCGCGAGCGCGTCGACGAGGCCCTGTGCGAGACCGCAGCCGATCCCGACCGCGACGCTCGCGCCCCGTGCGTTCGGGTCGAGCGCCCGAAGTTGATCGAGCGCGTCGTGTTCTTCCTCGCTCGAGGCCACGGGAATTCCTGCGGCGATGGCGGCGGTGACGACCGGATGATCGACCCCGGCCGGGAGCGCGGTCACGACTACCGCTACGTCGGAGGGGATCGGGTCGCCCGGCGTGAAGTCGACGGCCTGCGCGTCGGGTCCGAACGCGGCCGCGACCTCGGCCAGCTGGTTCTCGTCGCGGTCGGCTAGCAGCAGCCGGTCGACGCCCGGCGTGTCGATGAGTTGGCGAGCGGCGCGGGTACCGACCGCGCCGACGCCGACGACGAGCGCGGTGGTCACGGAACGATTCGATTCACTGGCTCGTTCACCGAAATTCGGGACCCTCGAGCTCACGCCATCCGCCGGTGGTCGGCGGCACGCCGCCCTTGCCGCGCACACGCGCGAGCATTCCCACCGCGCCGGCGGCGCCGAGCACGAGCAACAAGCGCTTGAAGACCTTCACGACGCGGGAGTGTATCGAGCACGAGGTCGCCGGACTTCGGTAGCCGTGCGGTCGGGCCGATCACCACTGCTACGCTGCTTCGCCTGCCCGGGGGCTATAGCTCAGTCGGTTAGAGCGCATCCCTGATAAGGATGAGGTCGCAAGTTCGATTCTTGCTAGCCCCACGGTAAGACCTCCTGGTCACAGGTTCGATCCCGCCCTCGCAAGGATGCGGATGCGCCACCGCTCGGGGACGACATCGATCCCGCGGCTCTCGCACGAGCCTCCCCGAGCGGGCAATATTCGCTCGTGAGCTCTCGGGTGGATCTCGAGTATCTGACCGACGTGCTGCGGTGCAGCGCGTGCGGTGCCGCGTACGCGGTCTCAGCTGATCGGTTGTCTTGCTCGTCCTGTGATCGCTGCTTCGTCGTGGTGGATGGCATCCCCGTGTTGCTCGATGATTCGACGACCGGGACCGCGTTGGACGACATCGACGACTACAGCGCGTACATGGGGATCGACGAGTCCGTAATCCTTCAGGCCGGAAGGCAATGGAAGCGGGTCATCGATGGGCTCGGGTACACGCCGGGGAATGCACTCGAGATCGGCTCGGGCAGCGGCGCGCTCACATTGGGGCTTCTCGCAGAGGGAGTCGTCCAGCGCCTGACCGCCACTGACGTGTCCTTGAAGTTCTTGCGATCGTTGACCTCTCAGGTCGCGCGCTACTCGACTCCAGTTACGTTCATTGCGTGTGATGCGAATACGCCTCACTTTCGGCCGGAGGCCTTCGACCTCGTAGTCGGGCGTTCGGTCTTACATCACCTCCTGGACTACGAGCAGACCATCGCGCACTGCCACTCCGTGCTGAAGCCGGGCGGCGCGGCGGTGTTCTACGAGCCAGTCCTCGAGGGGCAGACCATCACGACCCTGTTCATGGCGCTGATGCTCCGCAGTGACGAGATGACAAACGGCGGCCAGTTCTCGGAAGAAGACCGAAAGCACATCCGTGGCCTGATTCGCAACCAGATGAAATCAACCTTCTTGCAGGATCGAGCATCGCTCTCGAAGGTCGAGGACAAGTACATCTTCGAGATCGACAAGATGAAGCGGGTCGGGCTGGACGCAGGCTTCACCGACGTGGCGTTCCTCAACGATCCGCGTGGTTTCGGCTACTGGGGATACATATCGCATGCCTGCAAGGTCGTCGGCGTCGCGCCCGAAACGATTCGGCCATTTCGCTGGATCGAAGAAGTGTTCTCCGAGACCTACGGCGTCATCTTTCCGGAGAAGCTTGTCACTCCTGCCGGATACTTCGTGTTCCGTCGTTGATACGCGGGCTCCGCACGCGCGTCTCCGCGCGGCCGCTAGTCGCTCAGCTCCTCCTGCTCCACGACCGTCACCTCGATGCCGCCGAGCAGCTCGGAGAACAGGTTGTAGAACGCAGCCGCGAGCACGGTGACGACGGTGAGGAGGCAGACGACGACGAGCCCGATGAGGGTCGCGGCGCGCAGCACCTCCCACGACAGGAGGCGAAAATCCTTGTTGTTGACGAGCTCGCCCACGAAGCTCTCGACGCTCGCGACGACGCCGGCCGCCGACGCGACCCACCAGAGCATCACGCCCGCGACGAGGATGACGATCAGTGCACACAGGTAGAAGCAGATCGACACCTTGAGCACCGACCAGAGGTCGACTGATTTGATCGTCTGCACGTACCGCCGCTCGAAGATCTGGCGGGGTGTCGCGACGCGCTTGCGTCGCGACTTCTTCGGCGCGCCGGGCTGGGGCGGCGCGGAAACGCTCTCGAGCACGGCCTTGGCGCGCGCCACGGGTCAGTTCTCTTCGCCCTCGCCGGCCCCGTCGGCCGCCGCGTTCTCGCCGTTCTCGCCGTTCTCGCCGTTCTGGTCGGCCTCGAGTACGGGTGCCACGGCGACCACCGTATCGCCCTCGTCGAGCCGGGCCACGCGCACGCCGGTCGCGTCCCTTCCTTGCTCGGAGATCTCGTCGACGCCCATGCGGACGATATTGCCGGCCGACGAGAACACGAGGATCTCGCTGCCGGCATCCACCGTGAACGCCGCGACGACGTGGCCGCGTGCTTCGGTGACCCGCATTCCGCGCACTCCCTGGCCGCCGCGGCCCTGACGGTTGAACGCCGACACCCGGGTGCGCTTGCCATGACCGCTCGATGACACGAAGAGCAGGACCGCCTCGTCGGGTGCGAGGTCGCAGCTCACGACCCCGTCGTTCGTCGACCGGAGGCGCATGCCGCGCACCCCCGCCGTCGCCCGGCCCATGGGTCGCACGTCCTCTTCGGAGAAACGGATCGTCATGCCGTTGCGCGACACCATGAACACGTCGTCGGATCCGGTCGTCTGGATCACCCGCACCAACTCGTCGCCCTCGTTCAGGTTGATCGCGATGAGGCCGCTGCGCAAGGACGAGTCGTACTCCGACATGCGCGTCTTCTTCACGATGCCGTTGCGCGTCGCGAAGAACAGGTAGACGCCGTCTTCGTAGGTGCGGGTGTCGATCACCGCTTCGATGTGCTCGTCGCCCTGCAGCGCGACGAGGTTGACCAGCGCGGTACCACGCGCGGTGCGGTCCTTCATCGGGATCTCGTGCGCGCGCAAGCGATACACGCGCCCCCGGTTCGAGAAGAACAACAGGTACGAGTGCGCGGTCGTGGTGAGGAGGTGCTCGACCCAGTCCTCCTCGCGGAGGTTGCCCCCGCGCACGCCCTTGCCGCCGCGCGCCTGGGTGCGGAACTGATCGACAGGGACGGTCTTCACGTAGCCCCGGTGCGAGAGGGTGAGCACGAGCTCCTCGTCCTCGATGAGGTCGAGGTCGGCGAGGTCGCCGGGATCGGTCGTGACCTCGGTGCGGCGCTCGTCGCCGTATTTGTCCTTGATCGTGGTGAGCTCTTCCTTGATGACGGCTCGCAACCTGGTGTCGTCGGCCAGGATCGCCTCGAGATCGGCGATCGTCTGTGCCAACTCGTCGAACTCATCGCGCAGCTTCTGGCGCTCGAGCGCCGCGAGCCGCCGCAGTGCCATGTCGAGGATGTGGGTCGCCTGGGTCTCGCTGAACTCGTAGGGCGCGATCTGCAGCGCCTGGCGCGCCGCGTCGGCCGACTCCGAACCGCGGATCAAGGTGATGATCGCGTCGATGGCGTCGAGCGCCTTCAGCAGTCCTTCGAGGATGTGCGCGCGGTCGCGGGCCTTGGTCAACCGGTACTCGCTGCGCCGCGTGATGACTTCGACCTGATGCGCGACGTACACCTCGAGCGCCATGCGCAGGTTGAGCAGGCGCGGTACGCCGTCGACGAGCGCGACCACATTCGCCGCGAAGTTCGTCTGCATGGGCGTGTGCTTATAGAGCTGGTTGAGCACCACCTGCGCGTTCGCGTCGCGCTTCAGGTCGATCACCAGGCCGACGGTGTCGCCGGCCGACAGGTCGGTGACGTCGCGGATGCCCTCGATGCGCCGCTCGGTGACCAGCTCGTTGATCTTCGCGGCGATCGATTCGACCGAGGTCTGGAACGGCAGCTGGGACACGAGGATGCGCTGCACACCGTTGCGATCTTCGTCGACCTCCGCGTTCGCGCGCATGCGGATCGATCCGCGCCCCGTGCGGTAGCACTCGGCGATGCCGGCCCGCCCGAGAATCATCGCCCCCGTCGGGAAGTCGGGTCCGGTCACGAACCGCATGAGGTCTTCGACGGTCGCGTCGGGGTTGTCGATCAGGTGGAGCGTGGCGTCGATGACCTCGCCCAGGTTGTGCGGCGGGATGTTGGTAGCCATGCCGACTGCGATGCCGCCACCACCGTTCACCAGGAGGTTCGGGAACCGAGCGGGGACGACGAGCGGCTCACGGTTCCGGCCGTCGTAGGTCTCGCCGAAATCGACGGTGTCCTCGTCGATCTCGCCGAGCAGATCCATCGCGAGCGGCGACAGGCGCGCCTCGGTGTAGCGCGCCGCCGCGGGACGGTCGTTGGGCGACCCGAAGTTGCCGTGCCCGTCGATCAGGGGATACCGCAGCGAGAAGTCCTGCGCCATGCGCGCCAGTGCGTCGTAGATCGACTGGTCGCCGTGCGGGTGAAATTTTCCCATCACCTCGCCCACCGCGTTGGCGCACTTGCGGTGCGGCCGGTCGGGTCGCATGCCCTCGGCGTACATGCCGTAGAGAATGCGGCGCTGTACCGGCTTCAGTCCGTCGCGCGCGTCGGGCAACGCGCGCGCAGTGATGACCGACATCGCGTAGTCCAAGAAGGAGCGTTCCATCTCCTCTTGGATCTCGATGGGCTCGATGTTGCCCAGGGTCTGCGGTTCGTCGGGCATCGCGCGCTACTCCGGATCAGATGTCGAGGAAACGCACGTCTTTGGCGTTCGCCTGGATGAAGCCGCGGCGAGCATCGACGTCGTCGCCCATGAGGGTCGAGAAGATCTCGTCTGCGATCGCGGCGTCTTCGACGGAGACCTGCAACAGCGTGCGGGTCGCCGGGTTCATCGTCGTATCGCCGAGCTCCTGCCAGTCCATCTCACCGAGACCCTTGAACCGGCTCACCTCGATCTTGCGACCGGCGTGCTCCGCCTCGAACGCGGCGAGCGCCGCTTCGTCCTTCAGATACGCCCGCTCGTCCTTGCCGAGCTTGGCGCCGTAGAGCGGCGGCTGGGCGATGTACACGAATCCGCCGCGCACGATCTCCGGCAACTGGCGGTAGAAGAACGTGAGCAGGAGTGTGCGGATGTGCGACCCGTCGACGTCGGCGTCGCTCATCAGGATGATCTTGTGGTACCGCAGCTTCGAGATGTCGAACTCGTCACTGATACCGGTTCCCGACGCGGAGATCAGCGCCTGGATCTCTTCGTTGCGAAGCATCTTGTCGACGCGCGAGCGCTCGACGTTCAAGATCTTGCCGCGGATCGGAAGGATCGCCTGGAACGCGGGATTGCGCGCCTTCTTCGCGCTCCCGCCCGCGCTGTCGCCCTCGACGATGAAGATCTCGGCCTCTTCCGCGTTGCGCGTCGAGCAATCGGCGAGCTTGCCGGGCATCAACGCCGATTCGAGCAGCGACTTGCGTCGCGTGAGATCGCGGGCCTGGCGCGCGGCCATTCGTGCGTGCGCGGCCTGCGTCGACTTGGTGACGATCGCCTTGGACTCGTTCGGGTGCTCCTCGAGCCACTCCGCGAGCTTCTCGTTCGTGGCCTTTTCGACGAACGACCGGATCTCGGTGTTCCCGAGCTTCGACTTGGTCTGGCCCTCGAACTGCGGGTTTCGCAGCTTCACCGAGACGATCGCGGTGAGGCCCTCGCGGATGTCCTCGCCGAGCAGGTTCTCGTCCTTCTCCTTGAGGTGCCCCTTCTGGCGGGCGTAGCGATTGACCACATTGGTGAGGGACTTCTTGAAGCCCTCCTCGTGCATGCCGCCTTCGGTCGTCGCGATGTTGTTCGCGAACGAGTGCAGGCCCTCGTAGAAGCCGGTGTTCCATTGCAGCGCGATCTCGACCTCTCCGCTGTCGTACGTGTCGCTGATGTCGATGACGCGAGCGAACAACGGCTCCTTCGACGCGTTCAGGTGCGCGACGAAGTCGACGATGCCGCCGTCGTACTTGAACACCTGCTCGGTCGGCGGATCGCTGCGCTCGTCGCGGAACACGATCTCGAGGCTCTTGTTGAGGAATGCCATCTCGCGCAGCCGCTCGACCAGGGTCTGGGCGCGGAATTCGACTTCCTCCATGATCGTGGGATCCGGCCAGAACGTGACCGTCGTACCGGTCGTGTCGGAGTCCCCGACCCGTGTCAGCGGGCCGACGGGCTCGCCGCCGTCGACGAAGGTCATCTCGAACCGGCCGCCGTCGCGCTGGATCTCGAGCTCGAGCCGGCGCGACAGGGCGTTGACGACCGACACGCCGACGCCGTGCAGCCCGCCCGAGATCTTGTAGCCCTCGCCGCCGAATTTGCCGCCCGCGTGGAGCATCGTGAGCACGATCTCCGCGGCGGACTGATCGGGATATTCCGGGTGGGGATCGACCGGGATGCCGCGGCCGTTGTCGACGACGCGACACCCGCCGTCGGCGAGCAACGTGACGTCGATGCGCGTCGCGTAGCCCGCGAGCGCTTCGTCGACGGAGTTGTCGACGACCTCGTACACGAGGTGGTGCAGACCCGAGGGACCGGTCGAACCGATGTACATGCCGGGGCGCTCGCGCACCGGCTGGAGTCCCTTCAGAATGGAGATGTCCTTGGCGCCGTACGCCACGCGTGCGATCCCTTCTTGCAGCCCGTCGTCGGCGTGCCCAAACACCCCCGGTCCGGCACACAAAAGCCCTGGTCACAGGGGGTGTATTACGTGATCTCAGTGTACCAGAACCGGACGGTTCATCGGGTCTTTCGAGGCCCCCCGACGACGACCTTCACCGAGGTCACCGCTCCCTCGCCACAGTGCTCGTTGACCCGCGCCACGAGGTCGCTCGAGCCGTAGCGAAGTTGGGTCGCCCAGACTGGCCCGTCGACCACGATCGTGCACTCGCCGTCGCGTACCGAGCGCACCTCCGCGTGCGCGGCGACCGCCGGACCGACGATCTCGACCCAGCGGGCGGTGAGGGTCGCGACCACGTCCGGGGCGGGCAGCCCGAGCTCCTTTCCGACCATCGCGATCGCATCGCGCAGCGGTACGGGCTCGTCTCGACGCGTCATGGAGACGCGGTTTCGACGCGGCCGGCGCGCACCACGAGGGTGCGTTGAGCGACGACGTCGGGCGGGAGCGCGCCGGCGGTCGTGAGCAAGGTCTGGCCGGGCGGCAGGTTGCGTACGAGCGCCGCGGCGCGCTGCGCGTCGAGCTCGCTGAAGACGTCGTCGAGGAGCAGGACCGGTGCCGCGCCCGCGAGCTCGCGCACCACGAGGTGCCCCGCGAGGCGAAGGGCCAACGCGAGGGTTCTCTGCTCGCCCTGCGATGCCTGGTAGCGCGCATCCAGGCCGTCGATCGTCAAGACCAGCTCGTCGCGGTGCGGACCGACCAGCGTGAGACCTCGATCGATCTCGGCGCGCCGGCGGTGCGCCAGCGCGGCGTGCAGTTGGTCCTCGATCGCGCCGGCGTCGGCGGCGGTGAGCGGCACTGGAGACGCTTCGCTTGTGTAGGCGGCGCTGACCGGTCTCTGGTCGAGCGCGAGCATCTCGTACGCCGCCGCGACCGCCGGTACGAGCCGCTCCAGCAGGTGCAGGCGCCCGCGGACGAGCTCGGCGCCCGCATGCACGAGTTGCTCGTCGAAGACGTCGAGGGTCGAGCGCGACTCTTCGTCGCGAACACCCGCCCGGAGCAAGGCGTTTCGCTGCTTCAGCACCCGTTCGAAATCGGATCGGGCCGCGTCGTAGCGCGCCGCCAGCATCGCGAGGAGCTCGTCGAGGAAGTTTCGTCGCTCGGCGGGGCCGCCCTTGACCAGCGTGAGGTCGTCGGGCGCGAACACCGTGACGCGCAACAAGCCGTGCAGCTCGCGCGTGCGCGTCACCACTTGCCGGTTGCAGAGAATGCGATTGCGTCCGGTTGCGCGGATCTCGGCCTCGAACAGCTGCTCGCGTCCACTGGTCGTGACTTCGGCCCGAACAATGGCTTCGGTCGCGCCCGCCCGCACGAGCAACGCGTCGGTCACCCCTCGGAACGACCGTGCGCGCGCGATCCAGCCGATCGCCTCGAGAAGACTCGTCTTGCCTTGTCCGTTCGCGCCCTGCAACACCGTCAAACCGGACGCGAGCTCGACGTCGATCTCGGACAGGCACCGGAAATCGGCCAACCACAGATGCCCGACGCTGGTCGCGGGCCCGGCGTCGGCCGTCACGAGCACCGGTTCAGGACGTGCGCACGGGCATGAGCAGGTACAGGAACTCGTCGCCCCCCGCGGCCCGCAACGTGGCCGGCTTGAGTGGGTCGATCGTGTCGAGCGCGACTTCCTCCGCGTCGACGGCCTCGACCCCGTCACGCAAGAACACGGGGTTGAACGCCACGGTCAACTCGGTTCCCTCGAACTTCGCGTCGAGCGACTCTTGCGCGTTGCCGACGTCTTGTGCCGACATGGCGAGCTCCAGGCCATCGGCACTCATCGAGATCCGGACCGCCGCGTTGTCGCGGTTCTGACCGACGATCTGCACGCGCTCGAGGGCGTCCATCAACGCGTCGCGCGCGACGGTGAGCCGGTTCGGATAGCTGCTCGGTATGAGCTGCTCGTAATTCGGGAAGTCGCCCTCGATCAAGCGCGCCGTCACCTCGGCGCGCGACGTACGAAACACGACATCGCGCTCGCGCAACACCACCTCGATCTCGCCGTCACCGGCAAGACGTTGCACCTCGGCCAGGCCCTTCGCCGCGACCAGCACGCGTTGGCCCTCGGCGAGCATGCTGACGCCCTTCAAGTCGCGGACCGCCAAGCGGTAGGAATCGGTCGCGACGAGTCTGAGGCCGCCCGCATGCGCGGTCATCAGCACACCGGTGAGGATCGGGCGCAGGTCGTCCTTCGAGGCGGCGCGCACGACCTGGCGCAGGGCGGCGGCGAAGGCCACGGAGTCGACACGGACGCCCTGCCCCTCATTCGACGCGAGCCTCGGGTAGTCCTCGGCCGGCTTCAGTCGCAACGACGTCGAGAACCGTCCTGCGGTGATCACTGCCTCGTCACCGGTGACGGCAACGGTGACCGGGCCGGGTTCCAGCTTCCGCACGATCTCGCCGAGCAGCTTGGGAACCACTGCCACGCCGGGCTCTTCGACCTCGGCCGGAACCTGCACACGGTTAGTGATCTCGAGGTCGGAACCGATGAGCTCCAACCCGTCGGCGGTCGCCGAGATCCGCAGATCTTGGAGAACGGGTAGGGCTCCGCTCCGACTCGCCACCGTCCGCTGCGCGGTCGCGACGGCATCCGCAAGGGTGTCACGCTCGCACCGGAACTTCACAAGGCCCTCCTCGATGCTTTCGAATCTGAATTCTTGGTCTTTGTAGTAGTAGGGGCTGTGGATTGTGGACAACCCCGCGTCGGTGCAGGTCGCCGGCGGGACGGTTCCCCACCGCATCGTCCACCGTTGTGCACAGGACGGTTGTCGTCGCGCGGGTCACGGCGCTGTTCTCCCCTGGCCTCCAGGTGGTGTCCGCGTCTTTCCACAGGGTTATCCACTCGCGCCGTGCTTGATGCGGTTGATGAGATCGTTGACCTGCTCGAACACCACGCGCTTTTCGGCCATCTGACCCCGGATCTTCTCGCACGCGTGCATGACCGTGGTGTGATCACGTCCTCCGAACTCTTCTGCGATCTTCGGATAGCTGTAGTCGGTGAGCTCGCGGAACACGTACATGCCGATCTGACGGGCGGTCACCAGAGGGCGGCGCCGGCTTTTCCCGCAGAGGTCGTCGATCGTCCATCCGAACATCTTCGCGGTCGTCTCGAGAATGAGCTGGGGTGTGATCACGCGGGGTCGGCTGGCGGGGAGCAGGTCGGAGAGGATCTCCTTGGCGACGTCCTCGCTCAGCGGCACCCGGTGCAGGCTCGAGTACGCGGCGACCCGGATGAGTGAGCCCTCGAGCTCCCGGACGTTGTCGACGACGTTGACGGCGATGAACGCGAGCACCGCGTCGGGGATGCCCTCGAGGTGCTCGGCCTCGGCCTTCTTGCGCAGGATCGCGAGGCGGGTCTCGAACTCGGGGGGCTGGATGTCGGTGATGAGTCCCCATTCGAAGCGGCTGCGAAGGCGGTCTTCGATGGTCGCGATCGACTTCGGCGGCCGGTCGGACGAGATCACGATCTGGCTGCCGCGGCCGTGGAGGTCGTTGAACGTGTAGAAGAACTCCTCTTGGAGTTGCTCGGTCCGCTCGAGGAACTGGATGTCGTCGACCAGCAACACGTCGACTTCGCGATAGCGGCGCTTGAACGCCGGCATTCCCTTGGAGCGCATGGCGTCGACGAACTCGTTCATCATCGTCTCGGTCGACACGTAGCGGATCCGCTTGCTCGAGAACAGCTCGCGCACGTGGTGGCCGATCGCGTGCAGGAGGTGGGTTTTCCCGAGCCCGGCGGGGCCATAGATGAACAGCGGGTTGTACGACCGCGCGGGGCTCTCGGCGACGCTGAGTGCTGCCGCGTGCGCGAAGCGATTGGACGCCCCGATGACGAACTGGTCGAAGGTGTAGCGGGGGTTCAACTGCGTGCTGGGCCAAGGGTTGGCCGGCTCGGGCTCGGGAGCGCGGGCGCGCTCTACGACGACGTCGTCAGGGGCGTCCGGCGGGAGCTCCAGGGCATCGTCGGCGTCGGCCCGGGGCGCGGTGTCGACCACGAGCTCGATCGCGTGGGGGAGGCCGGTGAGGGCCTGGACGGCGTCGGTCAGCAAGCCCAGGTAGCTCGTGCGGATGCGTTCGACCGCGACCGAGCTCGGGACGCCGAGCAGCAGGGTCTCGTCGGTGCAATCGAGGGCGTGAACACCCTGGAACAAG
>DATCCI010000004.1:0-11837 GCA_036511415.1 Acidimicrobiia bacterium | reverse complement strand
GCGATCGATCGCGCGCGGGGACGCCGCGCCGATCCACACCTCCAGCGGTTCCGGCGGCACCGGCGCGATGTGCGCCCGCTCGATCTTCCACGGCCCGTCGAGGGCCGTCACCGCCTCGCCCCGGCACAACGCCCGCACGATCTCGAGCGCGGCCTCGAAGCGCGGCGCCCGTTCGCGCAACGACGTGTCGAAGACGCGGAACTGCTCGTCGCCCGCGCCGACCGCGCACTGCAGGACGAAGGGCCCGCGAGCGATCGCGGCGAGCGTGCCGATCTGCTCCGCGAGCAGCACCGGATGCCACAACGGCAACAAGAACAAGGCGCCCGCGGGACGGTCGTCCCACTCCGCGAGTAGGCGCCCCAGGATCGGGACGTTCTGGTAGTAGGGCACGGGGACGTTGTGGTGGTCGCCGACGAAGAGGCTGTCGAGGCCGGCGTCGGCCGCCGCTCGCGCCCGCTCGACCATCCACCGGGCCCCCACCCGCGCGTCCATCGGCGCATACCCGCTTCGCAACGACACTCCAATTCTCATGGCTCCCTCGCTGCGCCATCCTGGCTTCGCTGCGTCCGCACGGGTGCAGCCTCGCGCGAAGATGCATGCATGGCGACTCTCGAACGTGATCTCACCGCCCTCGCGAAGCGTCGTGCGGAGCTGCGCGCGAAGTTCCTGCGGGAGGAGCGGCCCGAGTCGAACGGCGGTGGCGTGCATCACCTGGCACTGATCTGCGCCGATCCGGAGCGGACGATTCGCTTCTACCAGGACGTGCTCGGCTTTCCCCTCGTCGAGCTGTTCGAGAACCGCGACTACGAGGGCTCGTCCCACTTCTTCTTCGACATCGGGGCCGGCAACATGCTCGCGTTCTTCGACTTCCCGGGCCTGGGCCTCCGACCCGTACCCGAAGGACTCGGCGGTGTGCAGCACGTCGCCATCTCGGTGACACCGCCGACGTTCGAGATGTTGAAAGGCAGGCTCGACGACGCGGGGGTCGCGTACATCGGGCCCGACCGCGGCATCAAGGAGTCGGTGTACTTCAAGGATCCGGACGGAATCCAGGTCGAGCTGATTCGCCAGCCGCTGATGGAAGTGCCGGAGAGCGCGCCGACGGAGGGCTGACGCCGGCGTCTAACCGAGCTCGACCAGCCACTTGAGGTGCGCGTCGGTGAGCCACGTCTGCAGGTGCAGGCTCAGGCGCGAGAGCTCGTCGAACATCAACAGCAACCCGAAGGCGCCGATGACCACCGCCGAGCCACCGACGATGAGTACGAAGTGGCGCTTCACCCAGCCGAGCGCACCGCCGAGCCGGCCGAGGAGCAAACCGCTGAGCAGGAACGGTAAGCCGAGGCCGAGCGAGTAGACCGCGAGCAGGGTGCCCCCCGCCCACACCCGGTGTTGATTCGCGGCGATGCCGAGAATGGAGCCCAGGATCGGGCCGATGCACGGCGACCAACCGAAGCCGAACGCCACGCCTGCGATCGCCGGCGCCGCGTTGCCGAAACGCCCGAGCTGCGGATGGAAGCGCTTCTCCTGGTACAGCCACGGCGCGCGCAGGAACAGCGAGCCGAGGAGGAACAGCGCCATCGAGAGCATCACGGCGCCCGACAGGCGCGTCAGCACGCTCTGGTGATCTCTCAGCAACTGGCCGAGTCCGGTCGCCGACAACCCGAGCGCGACGAACACCGCGCCGAATCCGGCGACGAACCACGCGGTGGTAGTGACGATGCGCCGGGCGTGTACGTGCGACTGGTCTTGCAGCTCGGGGAGGTCGAGACCCGTGACCATCGAGAGATAGCCGGGTACGAGCGGGAGCACGCACGGCGAGAGGAACGACACCACCCCGCCGCCGAACGCGGCGAGGTATGCGAGCACGTTGACGTCGCTGAAGCGGGCGCCGAGCGCGAGGAGCGCCATCACCGGCTTCCCGTCACCAGTCGCCCTTCACCCGTTCCCGAGCACCTGATTCCGAGCACCTGCTCCCGACCACCGGATCATTGTGGGCGATTCGTCGTGCAACCGGCGCACCAGAGCGAGCCGGGCCCGTCCGAGAACTGTTGTCCGAACCGCAGCGTTGGTCGCTCGGGCACGGCCGCGGGCCGGTTGCGTAGGCTCCCGAGCGGTCTTCGCCGGAGCGATCGAAAGGTGTCACGTGACACGCGTGCAGGAGCTGTTCGACTTGTCGGGCCAGGTCGCGGTGCTGACCGGCGTTGCGAGCGGGATCGGCAAAGCGTCTGCGCGCATGCTCTCGGCGGCCGGAGCGACGATCGTCGGAGGCGACATCGACGAGCCCGGCGCGCAGGCCACCGCCGACGAGATCACCGCAGAGGGCGGTACGGCCCGGGCACAGCGCATCGACGTCACGCAGCGCGCCGACGTCGACGCCTTGGTCGACCGGGCCCAGTCCGAATTCGGGCGCGTCGACATCATGGGCAACATCGCCGGCATCCCGCACAACAAGATGGTCGCCGAGTGCAGCGACGAGGAATTCGAACGGATCTTGGCGATCAATCTGAAGAGTGTCTTCTACGGGTGCCAGGCGGCGATCCGGCACATGATTCCGCAGGGCTCGGGCAACATCGTCAACATCTCCTCGGGTGCGATCGACACGCCGGCTCCGACGCTCGCGTGTTACGGCATGACGAAGGCGGCGGTGGCGATGCTCACCAAGACGCTCGCGACCGAGGTCGGTCGCAGCGGCATCCGCGTGAACGCGATCGCGCCGGGAATGATCCTCACCAACTTCTCGCGGCACAACTTCACCGACGCCGAGGGCAATGTCGTGCCCGAGAAGCTCGAGCAGTATCACAAGCGCGCCGGTGCGATGGCACCCCTTGGCCGCGCCGGTGAGGCCGAGGACGTCGCCCGTGCATTCTTGTACCTCGTCTCCGAGGCGGCCGCGTTCGTGACGGGTCAGATCGAACGGCCCAATGGTGGCGTGTCGATGCCCTGGTAGGTCAGGGCCACTGGTAGGTCAGGGCCACTGGTAGGTCAGGCGGTTCCGCGATCGGGGCGCCGCACGGAGCGCACGCGGACGTGCGACTCGACCGGAGGGCCGATGCGCGTACCGGAGCGGTAGCGGCCGTCGACCACCGGCAGGCCGCCGCTGCGCATCGCGCTGATGCGTTGACGACGCCGGGCGAGCCGTTGTAGTCGCTGTCGCTTCACCGCGCGCCGACGGAACGCGATCGCGACCGCGGCGAGCAGTATCAACACGATGAGGATGTTGCGCGTACGCAGGAGCCCGGCCGAGCGATGGGTGCTGCTCGTCGAGGTGGTCCGCGCGTGCGTGATCGCGGGCGCGAGAGGCGGCGTGTCGAGCACCGGGATCACCTCGGGCACGGTCACCACGGTCGGTGAGGTCGGCTTGGCGGTGTTGCCGAGCTTCGCGAACGCGGTCTGGTCGGCGGCTCGGTCCGAGCAGCGCGACACTGCGACGGCGGGCAGGGTCCCGCCGGTGCCGACCGCGCCGGGCGCCATCGCGAATCCGGCGTCGAGCAACGACGCGGCCTCCTGGTAGCCGGCATCGGGCGCGCCGAGGACGACCGCGATGAGCGTGCGCCCGTTGCGCGTCGCCGCCGCGACCAACGTGTGCTGCGAAAGGTTGGTGAAGCCGGTCTTGAAGCCGATCGCGCCGAGGTAGTCGTAACCCCCGCCCGGAAGCATCTTGTTGTGGTTGATCAGATGATGCGACACACCGCCGGGATCGACGAACGAGTACTCGTGCAGCGCGGCCCACTTCGCGATGTCGGGTACGGCGAGCGCGTTGCGCGTGGCGATCGCGAGGTCGTACGCGCTCATGTACGGACCACCCTTGTACGACGTCTGGTCGTCGATGCCGGCCGGGTCGCCGAGCGTGCTGTCGCGCAATCCGAGCTGGCGCGCGGTCGCGGCGAGATCGGTCGCGAACCCGTCGAGGCCCCCGCCGGCCGTGTCGGCGAGCGCATAGGCCGCGTCGTTCGCCGAGACCATCATCATCGACGCCATGATCTGGTCGAGCGGCCACGGCTTGGCGACCGGGAGGCCGATGCGCATCGTCTCGACGCTCGCGTCCCTGGCGTTGGCCGTCACGAGCGCGCCGGGGCACAGCCGCTCCACCGCGGTGAGGGCGGTCATGATCTTGGCGGTGCTCGCGGGGTGAAGCGCCTCGTGGATGCTGTCGCCGATGAGGATCCGGCCGGTTCCGGCGTCGACGACGATGTCGGCCTTGGGCGACGGGAGCCCCGCGGCCACCGCCGGGCCCGCGGGGGTGAGCACGGCGACTACGACCGTGGCCGCGCCGGCAAACGCGGCGAAGCGGCAAGGGCGGCGCATGGCCCTCCAGCGTAGGCGGAACCCGTTCCGAGGAGACGGCTCGCGCGCCAAACGGCCCGGGCCCGCACGCGCCGACGTGCCACCATGGAGCCGTGGCCACCTCCGCGTCTCGAATCTCGGCTCGCATCGCTGCCATCCAGGAGTCCGCGACCCTCGCGGTCGACGCGAAGGCCAAGGCGCTCAAGGCCGCGGGAGAGAACGTCATCGGGTTCGGGGCCGGCGAGCCCGACTTCCCGACCCCCGCGAACGTCGTGGATGCGGCGATCGCGGCATGCCGCGACCCTCGCTACCACCATTATTCGCCGACTCCGGGACTGCCCGAGCTGCGCGAGGCGATCGCGTTCAAGACCAAGCGCGACTCCGGGGTCGATTGCTCCGCTGCGCAGGTCGTGGTCACGAACGGTGGCAAGCACGCCGTTTACAACACCTTCCAGGCGCTGTGCGACGACGGCGACGAAGTGCTGGTGCCGGCGCCGTACTGGACGTCGTACCCCGAGGTCATCACCTTGGCCGGCGGCGTTCCGGTCGTGCTCCCGACCTCGGAGGCCGACGGCTTCCGTGTCACGACCGATCAACTCGACGCCGCGTGCACGTCCCGCACCAAGGCGTTGCTCTTCGTCTCGCCGAGCAACCCGACCGGCGCGGTCTATCCGCCCGAGGCCGTCGAGGAGATCGGACGCTGGGCGCTCGCGCGCGGCATCTGGGTCGTCACCGACGAGATCTACGAGCACCTCACCTACGACGGCCACGTGTTCTCGTCGATGCCGGGCCTCGTTCCGGAGCTCCTTGATCGTTGCGTGCTCGTGAACGGCGTCGCGAAGACGTACGCCATGACCGGCTGGCGCGTCGGGTGGATGATCGGGCCTCCCGACGTGATCGCCGCCGCGACCAACCTGCAGTCGCACTCGACCTCGAACGTCTCGAACGTCGCGCAGGCGGCCGCGCGGGCCGCGGTGAGCGGCGACCTGTCGGCCGTGGCCGAGATGCGCTCGGCGTTCGCGCGGCGCGGCCGCACGATGTACGAGCTCTTGTCGAAGATCGAAGGCGTGAGCGTGCTCGCCCCGCAGGGTGCGTTCTATTGCTTCCCCTCTTTCGAAGGGGTACTCGGGCGCGAGATCGCCGGGCGCACCCCGCAGACGACCCTCGACCTGTGCGCGTTGTTGCTCGATGTCGCCAAGGTCGCGATCGTTCCCGGCGAGGCGTTCGGCGCGCCCGGCTATGCCCGCTTGTCCTTCGCGCTCGGTGACGACGACCTCGGTGAGGGCGTTCGCCGGATCGCCGACCTGTTGGCGTAATTTCTTCGGGGCCGCCGGAGCAGGGGTTGGGCACAGGGTTGGGACGCAGGGGTTCGAGGGCCACGGGGCGGAGCCGTCTACCCTCGGGGCGATGGCAGCGCGCGTTCTCGTCTCCGAACCCCTCGCCGAGCGCGGCCTCGTCGCCATGCGTACCGCCGGGCTCGACGTCGACGTGCAGATCGGTCTCTCGGCCGAGCAGTTGCTTCTGGCGGTGAAGGGCGCGCGGGCGCTTGTGATCCGCAGCGCGACCCAGGTGACCGCCGAGGTGCTCGAGGCGGCCGCGGATCTGGTGGTCGTCGGACGGGCGGGGATCGGACTCGACAACGTCGACGTCACCGAGGCGACCCGACGCGGAGTCATGGTCGTCAACGCGCCCCAGTCGAACATCCTGTCGGCGGCCGAGCACACGCTCGCCCTGTTGCTCGCGCAGGCGCGCAACGTGCCTCAGGCCAACGCCGACCTGAAGGCCGGCGCCTGGAACCGTTCGAAATGGGAAGGCGTCGAACTGCACGGCAAGACGCTCGGCATCGTCGGCCTCGGGCGAGTCGGCGTTCTCGTCGCCCAGCGCGCCCACTCGTTCGGCATGCGACTCGTCGCGTACGACCCGTTCGTGAGTCCGGATCGGGCTCGCCAGCTCGGCGTCGCCCTCGTTCCGACCATCGAAGAGCTGTTCACGATCTCCGACTTCGTATCCATCCACGCCACGAAGACGCCGGAGACGGTCGGGCTCGTCAACGCGTCGGTGCTCGCCCACGCCAAGCCCGGGTTGCGGCTCGTCAACGCGGGGCGCGGCGGGATCGTCGACGAGGAGGCGCTCGCGGCCGCGATCGCCGACGGGCGGCTCGGCGGCGCCGCGATCGACACGTTCGCCCAGGAACCGACCACCGAGTCACCCTTGTTCGCGCTGGAGAACGTCGTCGTCACGCCGCACCTGGGCGCGTCGACCGCCGAGGCCCAGGACAAAGCCGGGGAAACGATCGCGGAGCAGGTGGTTCTCGCGCTGCGCGGCGACTTCGTGCCGTTCGCCGTCAACGTCGCCGCGTCCGAGGCGTCCGAGAGCGTCCGCCCGTACCTCCCGTTGGCCGAGCGGGTCGGGCGGCTGTTCACAGGACTGGCCGGAGGTGCGCCCTCGACCCTGAACATCGAGTACGAAGGCGAGATCGCCGACTACGACTGTCGCGTGCTCACCCTGTCGGTATTGAAGGGGGTGCTCGCGCCCGTCGTCGCGGAACCGGTGTCGTTCGTCAACGCGCCGCAGATTGCCGAGCAACGCGGCATCTCGGTGCGCGAGACGAAGTCGTCCGACGCGCTCGACTACGTGAATCTCATCGTCGTTCGTGGCGATCAGGGCACGCACGTCGCGGCAACGCTGTTCGGCAAGCACCAGGCGCCGCGCATCGTCGGCATCGACGGGCACCAGGTCGACCTCCCGCCGGCGCGGCACATGCTGGTGGTGCACAACGACGACAGCCCGGGCATGATCGGTCGCGTGGCTACCGTGCTCGGCGACACCGGCATCAACATCTCGAACATGGACGTCGGCCAGAGCCCGAGCGGCGAGGCCGCGTTGATGGTGATCGCGACGGAGACGGCAGTGCCGACCGGCGTGGTCGAACGGGTGACGCGCCAGCCGGGCGTGCAGTCGGCGCGCGCGATCGACCTGGGCTGATCGTTTCAGACCTTCGAGGCCCGTAGGCCGTCGGCCTCCGCCGCGGCTTCGTCGACGTAACAGCGGTCGGGTTTCGTCCGCGTGTAGTTCGCGCCGCCGGGCCGGTGGTAGATCCCGCTCGTGAGCTTGGCTTTGATCGGATGCGTCGGTGGGCAGCTGCCGTCGGCGCTCGGTTCGACCCACGCCGGCGTCGGCGCGCGCCGCGCGGGAGGACGCGCCGGTGCTGCGGGCGTGGTCACCGGAACCGGCGTGCTGCGCGGCACGGGCGGGAAGGGGAACGGTGCCGCCGACCATTCCACGCCGCGAGCCGGGTCGGAGGTCCGCGCGCTCCAGGCACGCCACGCCGCGTAGGTGACGCCGCCGAGGATCCCGGCGCCGAGTGCCCGCTTCACGCATTTACGCATTGGGCCCGCACAGCTGATCTGTCGTCATCCGGCTGGATCCTCTCATGCGCGAGGCGGTCGCTGCCGACCAAAGGTTTGACCGATGCCGTCGACACTGGCAGACTGGCCGTACTTATGCGCACGGAGACAACGGCTTTCGCAGCTCTGCTGGGCCTCCTCCTTATGTAGGCGCGAGCGCCCACCGGTGCTCGCGCTCGACCCTCCGTGCCGATCCGGCCGGGGGGTTTTTCGTTGCATAACGGTGCGGTGAACGGAGCCGACGGCGGAGTGAACTCGCCAGCGAGCGAACGACAGCGGGACGGGTATCCCGGCCCGCAGAGAGTGAGTGAATGAACATGGACACGGTCAGGATCTTCGACACGACCCTGCGAGACGGCGAGCAGTCGCCCGGGATCTCACTCGACGTCACGGAGAAGCTCGAGATCGCCGACCAGCTCGCACGCCTCGGTGTCGACGTGATCGAAGCGGGCTTCCCGATCGCGTCCGACGGCGACTTCGAGTCGGTGGAGGCCATCGCCAAGGTGGTGAAGGGCCCGATCATCACCGCCTTGTCGCGAACCGGCTTCAAGGACGTCGACCGGGCGTGGGAGGCGGTGCGTCACGCCGAGAGGCCCCGCATCCACGTGTTCATCGCGACGTCGAAGATCCACATGGAGAAGAAGCTCCGCATGACTCCGGAGCAGGTGAAGCACGAGGCCGAGGTCGCGGTGGCGCGCGCCAAGAGTTACGTCGACGACGTCGAGTTCTCGCCCGAGGACGGGTACCGCTCCGATCCGGACTTCATGTGCGAGGTGTGCCAGATCGCGGTCGACAACGGTGCGACCACACTGAACATCCCCGACACCGTCGGCTTCGCGGTACCGGACGACTACGGCGCGCTGATCAAGTTCGTCATCGACTCGGTGAAGGGCGACTTCGTCGTGTCGACGCACTGCCACAACGATCTCGGCCTCGCCGTCGCGAACTCGCTCGCCGGCGTCTCGAACGGCGCGCGCCAAGTCGAGTGCGCGATCAACGGGCTCGGAGAGCGTGCGGGTAATGCCGCGCTCGAAGAGGTGGTAATGGCGATACGCACCCGGCGCGACTTCTTCGACGCGGTGGATGTGAACGTCCGTACCGAGGAGCTGGCCCGGACCTCACGTATGGTCGCGCGGCTGACCGGCTACCACGTGCAGTACAACAAGGCGGTCGTCGGTCGCAACGCGTTCGCGCACGAGGCCGGCATTCACCAGCACGGCGTGCTGGCCGACCGCGAGACCTACGAGATCATCGACGCCTCGACCGTCGGTCAGGAAGCCGCCCAGATCGTGCTCGGCAAGCACTCGGGTCGGCACGCCTTCGCGGACACGCTCGAAAAGATGGGGATGCACGTGCAGGGCGACGCGCTGAACAGCGCGTTCGTGCGCTTCAAGGAGCTCGCCGACAAGAAGGTCGAGATCACCGACGCCGACCTCGAGGCGATCATCGCCGAGGAGCTCGGGAGCGGCATGGTGCACCGTTACGGCCTGCACGAGCTCGAGGTGCGCGGCGGTACCAACATTCCGCCGACCGCCCGCGTCGTGCTGACCGATGCGGACGGCAAGATCGAGGCGAGCGGCACCGGCGACGGCATGATCGACGCCGCGATCGCCGCGATCGGAACGGCGACCGGCGTGCAGGGAACGCTCGGCAACTTCCAGGTCTCGTCGGTGACGGGCGGCGCCGACGCGCTCGGCGCGGTCGCGGTGACGGTCGACGCGGAAGGGCGCAAGGTGACGGGTCGCGGCGTCGCCACCGACGTCGTGGAGGCGTCCGCGCGTGCGTATCTCAACGCCGTCAACAAGCTCGTACGCCTGCGCGGTCGCGGCGAGATCGACGTGTCCACGGTCGGACCCTGACATGACGGTCAACCTGTGGGTCAACGAGGAGCATGCCATCGCGTACCTGCGGGAGCGGGACACGCTCCCGCACCGCGTGGACGCGCTCGAAGTGCTGTGCGAGCTGTTGCCCGAACGGGTCGGACGCGTCCTCGATCTCGGGACGGGTGACGGCAGCACCCTCGCGCTCGTGCTCTCGGCCCGCCCCGAGGCGACCGGCGTGGGTCTCGACTTCGGCGAGGAGATGCTCCGCCGCGCGCAGGACCGCTTCGCCGGCGAACCGCGCGTCGAGATCGACCATCACGATCTCGACCTACCCCTCCCGACCACCCTGGGCGACTTCGACGTCGTGGTGTCGAGCTTCGCGATTCATCACCTCGCGCCGGCCCGCCAGCACGTGCTCTACCGAGAGGTGTTCGCAATCTTGCGTCCCGGTGGACGCTTCGTGAACGCCGAGCACGTTGCGTCGCCGACCGAGGCCTTGCACCACGAATTTCTCGCCGCGCTCCGTCGCACGCCCGCCGAGGACGATCCATCCAACCAGCTCGTCGCCGTCGAACAGCATCTGAGCTGGTTGAACGAGGTCGGTTTCGCGAATTGTGAGTGCTTTTGGAAGTGGCGGGAGTTGGCCGTCGTCGCGGGGACGCGCCCGGCGGCCGCTTGAGCCGGCCCGGCTCGGGAACAATCGTGACGCCTCGAAACTTGAAAGAGGCGACGACTACATCGGGTCAGACATCATGGGACATCGGGGCATGACATCGAGGGAGGCGCGGGATGAGCGTCATTGATTTCTTCGAATATCTGGTGGCGAGCGAGCAAACCGTCGACCTCGCCCACGACCTCGCCGACGTTTGGGTCGCGCGTCAAGTGGTCGACGTGTTCGAACCGGCCGCCTGAGCGCAAGCGAGCGCGCTCATGGCGATGGGGCGGCAGTCGGCAGCCACCCGGGCCGTGACGCCTCGTACGCCTCGATCGCGTCGGCGTGGCGCAACGAGAGGCCGACGTCGTCGAGCCCGTTGAGCAACCGATACTGGGTGAAGTCGTCGAGCTCGAAACCGACGTCGAGGTCGATCGCCGGCGCCGCGACCCGCTTGTGTTCCACGTCGATGACGATCTCGAGGTTCGGATCGTCCTCGATCGCCTCCCAGAGCCGTTGAATCGCCGCCTCGGGGATCGCCGCGACGACGAGGCCCATCTTCCCGGCGTTGTTGCGGAAGATGTCGGCGAAGCGCGTCGACAGCACGGCCTCGAACCCGTGGTCCATGAGCGCCCACACGGCGTGCTCACGGGACGACCCGGTACCGAAGTTGGGGCCGGCCACGAGGACGTTCGCGCCCTGGTGGCGCTCCTGGTTGAGCACGAAGTCGGAGTTCTCGCGCCACTCGGAGAACAGTCCCGCGCCGAAGCCCGTGCGCTCGACGCGCTTCAGCCAGTCGCTCGGGATGATCTGATCGGTGTCGACGTCGGAGCGCACCAGCGGCACTCCGCGCCCTGTGATCACGTTGACTCTCTCCATCAGGTCAGGTCCTCCGGGGTCGAGAAGTGGCCGGCGATCGCAGTCGCGGCCGCGACGGCGGGGGACACGAGGTGTGTGCGCCCGCCCTTGCCCTGTCGGCCCTCGAAGTTGCGATTCGACGTGGACGCGCACCGTTCGCCCGGCGCGAGCTTGTCGGGGTTCATCGCCAGGCACATCGAGCAGCCCGGCTCGCGCCAGTCGAAACCGGCGTCGCGGAACACGCGGTCGAGCCCTTCCGACTCGGCTTGCACCTTGACCGCGGCTGAACCCGGGACAACCAGCGTGCGCACTCCCGGCTTGACCTTGCGGCCGCGGGCGATGCCCGCCGCGACGCGCAGGTCTTCGATCCGCGAGTTGGTGCAAGAGCCGATGAACACGGTGTCGACGGCGATGTCGCGCATCGGCGTTCCCGCCTTCAGCCCCATGTAGACGAGCGCTCGTTGCGCCGACTCGCGTGCCGAGGTGTCGGTGAACGCTTCGGGGTCGGGAACGGCGTCGTCGATCGGGATCGTCTGCGCGGGATTCGTCCCCCACGACACGTGCGGGCGCAACGCCGCCGCGTCGATGAAGACTTCCTTGTCGAACGAAGCGTCGGGATCGGTCTCGAGACTTCGCCAGTCGTCGAGCGCGCGCTCCCACTCGAGCCCCGTCGGCGCGAAGCGCCGCCCTTCGAGGTACGCGAACGTCGTGTCGTCGGGGGCGACGAGACCCGCGCGGGCGCCGGCTTCGATCGACATGTTGCAGACGGTCAGCCGGCCCTCGATCGACAATCCGCGGATTGCCGAGCCGCGG
>DATCCI010000003.1:0-2472 GCA_036511415.1 Acidimicrobiia bacterium | reverse complement strand
CATCACCGTAGGCATAGATCTGCTCGGCCGCACGCGCGGCATCGAGCGCGGCAACGAGCGCGCGCGGCGCGTCACGCGCGCTGTCCCAGTGGCAGGCCAGCTGCGCGAAGAGCTGCGCCGCGCCGCCGTCGAACCAGATCGGGTGTTCGGCGAGCACCTCCGCGACGCGCGTGTGCAACGCAACCCGATCGCCGGGCAGCAGGTCGTCCTCGACGGCCTCGCGCACGAGCGCGTGCCGGAATCGATATTCCAGGCCGTCGACGTCGGTGACGAGAATCTGGTGGGCGACGGCTTCGCGCAGGCCCGCGAGCAGATCCTCGCGAGGAATGCCGGCCGCGGCCTCCAGGAGCCGGTGGTCGGCAGAACGCCCGATGACCGCCGCGCAGCGGAGCACGTACTGCGCCGGCTCGGAAAGCCCGTCGACGCGCGCGAGCACGATCTCCCGCAAGGTCGGCGGCATGGACGCGCGGTACTCGTCATCGACCGCGAGAAGCTCCTCGGCGAAGAAGGCGTTGCCATCCGAGCGGCGGTACGTCCGGTCGACCAGCTCGACCGACGGCTCGCTCCCGACGATCGCCGAGATGAGCTCGCGCACCTCGTCCCGATCGAAGCGGGCAAGCTCGATCCGCTCGACCGCGCCCGAGCGGTCGAGCTCGGCCAGCACGCCGCGCAAAGGATGCCGCCGGTGGAGATCGTCGGAGCGGTACGTCCCGACGAGCACCATCGACGCCGTGCGCAGACTCCGAGCGAGATACACGAACAGCTCGCGCGTCGACCGATCGGCCCAGTGCAGATCCTCGAGCACCAGCAACGTGGGAACGCGTTCCGTCAACCGTTCGAATGCGCCGAGCAGCTGCTCGAACAGCGCGCCGGCGACGATGCCCTCCCGCGCCGGGGTGTGGATCTCGGGCAGCAGCACCGCAAGCTCGTCGCGTCCCGGCCCGATGACCGCTTCGAGCGTCGCATCGTCGAGCGTGCGATGCAACGTGCGCATCACCTGCACGATCGGGCCGAAGGGCATCGCGCGGTCGACGAGGTCGAAGCATTGACCGATCAGCACCAGCGACGGCTCGGGGATACGAGCGACGAGCTCCGCCACGAGCCGCGACTTACCCACGCCCGCTTCCCCGGACAAGAGCACGGTCGCGGCGCGCTCGTCGACGACCGCTGCCTTCCAGCTCGCTTCGAGCCGCGTCAGCTCGGCGCGGCGTCCGACGAACTGTGAGCTCGAGACGCGGGTGGCCACGGTGTTCAGTTTGGTCCACCCTTCGTGCGCGCCGCGGCCGAATTCGGACGCGTGCCGACGTTCACGCAGTGACGGGCTTCGAAACGCCGGGCGTCCGGCCCCGTCGACCGAACCAGGTCACCGGCGGCATCTGCAGCCGATGGAGGTGCCGGCGCCGGCGTCCGGCCCGGCGCGCGACCCGACCGACCGCGGCCTGGCGGCGGCGCTGGTCGAGCCGAGCGTCTACGAGTTGTCGCATGATCTCCGGGCTGTCGAACATGACGCCCCTCCCTGCCTGTTGCTACAAACTCGAGGATCGACCTAAGAGGCCCGTCCGCACATCGGGCAGATGCCTTATTCGGCCGCATCTCCCGAAGATGGTCCCTGAGCCTCGACCGACGCGCGCCGCCTCGTCTCGACGGGCGGTGATCGTGTGCGCCCACGGTGACCGTCTAGGTTCCCGGAGATGAGCGACGCCAATATCTCCGGCCACGACGTCACGGTCGAGACGGCCGACGGTCCGATGCGGTTGTACGAGGCGAGGCCGCCGGGCGACGACCGGGGTGCGATCGTCGTCATTCAGGAAGCCTTCGGCGTCAATCCCCACATCGAAGACGTCACCCGGCGTGCCGCGGCCGCGGGCTACCACGCGGTCGCGCCCGACCTCTTCCATCGGTCGGGTCCGGGCTCGGTCGTCGAATACGGGAACTTCGAGAAGGTGATGGAATTTTTCAAGGACGTGGCGAACGACGACGCCGTCCTCGCCGACGTCGACGCGGCCCTCGCCCATCTGCACGCCGCCGGGCACGCCGACAGCCGGATCGGCATCGTCGGCTTCTGCTTCGGCGGGCGTGTGTCCTTCCTGGTCGCCCTGCGCCGGGCGCTCGGCGCGGCCGTCGGTTTCTATGGGGGCGGCATCGTGACCGGCCGGTTCCCGCAGTTCCCGGCGCTGGTCGGCGAGACCTCCTCGCTGCAGGCGCCGTGGCTCGGTCTGTTCGGCGACCAGGACGCATCGATTCCCGTCGACGACGTCGAACAACTCCGCGTGGCGCTGCGCGAGGCCAAGGTCGACACGGAGATCGTGCGCTATGCCGAGGCGGGGCACGGCTTCCATTGCGATCGGCGTTCCGACTACCGCGCTGACGACGCGGCCGACGCGTGGCGGCGGGCACTCGACTGGTTCGCATCACATCTTCAGTAGCGGCTGTGTCTTCAGTAGTGGCTGCGTGGGCAGGAGTGGCTGCGTA
>DATCCI010000002.1:0-3851 GCA_036511415.1 Acidimicrobiia bacterium | reverse complement strand
GCCAGGGTCGCGAGCGCGAGGTAGAGGCCCTGCAGCCGCATGGCGGGAAACGCGAAGAGCGCGCCCACCGGCACCGTCACGAGGGCGGCCAGGAACACCGCCCAGATGCTGCCGTGGGCGCCCCCGAGTCGCGCGTACGCGACCGCGCCGATGCCGGCAAAGGCGAGCGGCGCGAGCGAGACCTGGCCCGCCCAACCGGTGAGGGGAACGAGCGACAGTGCGAGGAGCGCGGTGCACATGCCGATCGTGAAGCGGCTGAGGTTGGTGGTGTCGGTGGTCGACAGGAATCTGCTCAGAACCGCGATGAAGACCACGAGCCCCAACATCCCGATCGCGGTGTCCCGTACCGACGAGACCCTCTCGACCCGCCGAACGTGGCCGATACGCGCGAACTGGATCTCCGCTCGGGGCAAGAGCAACAACACGATGAAGAGCATGATCGTAGGAAGCGCGGCGGGAACGTTGGTCCAGCGATCGGAGAACTTGAGAAACGACCCCGTCCACTGCGTTGCGAGCGCGAGGATCAACGCGCCGAGATACGTCAGCGGCAGGTGACGCAATCGCCCGACGACCGCGGCTGCGAAGGCGGTGATGATCAAGAACGTGAGGGTCGTGGTCGACATGTCGGCGGTTTCCGGCGCGAGCAGGATGCCAGCCAGCGCCGCGAGCGAGCAGCCGAGCGCCCAGGCCACACTCGAGAGCACCGACGACCGGGCGCCCCCGAGCGCCGCGAGATCTCGATTGTCGACGACCGCCCGCATCGCGATGCCGACACGGGTTCGGAACAACAAGATGCGCAGGCCGATCGCGAGCCCGATCGCGAGCATGATCGTGATGAACCGGTGCCAGGTCAGCAGCACTTGACCGACGTGGAAGCCGTGGCCCTGGAACAGCGCCGGCATCGAGTGCGCCTCGTTCTGGTTCCAGAGCATGTTCGCGACGCCGATGAACGCGAACATCAGCCCGACAGTGACCATGAGCTGCACTACCAGCGGCTTGTCCTTGAGATGGACCATGATCGACCGGTCGAGTGCGATGCCGAGCAGGGGGGCGATCACCAGCACCACGAGCGGCAACGCCAGAAGTTGCGGCCACCCGTGGTCGACCGTCAGCTCCCAGTCGACGTAGGCGAGGAACATCCCGATCGCACCCTGGGCGAAGTTGAAGATGCCGGTGGTCGTGTAGACGACGACGAGCCCGCTCGCCGACATCGCGTAGATGCCCGCGAGCGGGAGTGCGACCACGACGAGGTTGGTCAGGCTCGTCCCGTTGACGGGGTTACCGGCCCAGGCTGACTTGCTGACGGCGACGACGAACACGATCGTCGCCACCCAGACCAGCAGGTTCGACCACCGTTGCGACACGCCGGCTCTCCTTCGCGCGATCGACTACCGGCTGGCGCTAACCCTTGAACGCCTTGGCTGCATCGAGGGTGAGTGTCAGCGCCGGCTTGTTGTTGTCGCAATCGAACGTTCCCGGCTTCAGCGGGTCGATGCGGACGAACTGGCCGTTCTTCACCTGCATCCCGACCAGGCACGTGCTCCCGATGCGACGGCCGACATCGATCTTGGGCACCATGCCGCCCGCGTCGAAGTCGTGCATGTTGTTGAGCGCGGTCAGAACGTTTGCACGCGTAATCGAGTTGGGATCTCCGTTGTTCGCCTTCATCGTGTCGTTGACCGCCTGGGCGAAGATCTCACCCGCGATGAACGCCTGGGCACCAAAGCCGTCGGGGGTCTTGTCGTACTTCAAGAACCCGTCGAGGGTCGCGTTCGCGCCCTTGTCCTCGAACGGCAGGAAGTTGAGCCACACGTACTGGCCGTCGACCGCACTCCCACCTTCGGAGATGAGACGGGAGTCGTAGCACTGCACCGAACAGTCCCACACCTGCACCGTGTTGACGCCCTGAACCTGCGCTTCCTTGCGCATGAGAACCGTTCCCTTGTAGTCGAGGCCGTTGCGGGCGTAGGTCGCCTTGGTGTTCTTGAGCGACTGCGCGACCTCGGTGTAGTCGGTTTGGATAGCGGTGCCGCTCTTGCCGAACTCGGCGTCTTGCTTGATGCCCATGCGGTTCTCGGCCGCGAAGATCGGCGTCGAGGTCGCGATCGTCGACGGGAGGTCAGTCGGGACCACGAACGCTCCGTGCAGGGCGGTGGCACCGTACTTGTTGAAGTAGTAGTCGTACGCCGTGTACCCGACGTGGAACGTCCGCAGTCCGGTGCCGCTGTACGGGCACGACGAGCCGGTCGGCAAGGTCGCGAACGAGATCTTGGAGCACTGTTGCGCGACTTCGGTCTGGAGCTCGGCGATATCGGGGATTCCTGTCGCGACGCCCGCCTTGTCCTTGCACGAGTCCATCGCGCTGACATTCTGCAAGAAGAGCGCGGTCGTGCCGACCATCGCGATCGAGTTGCCGCAGGCGGCCGCGACCGCATTGGACGCGTCGGTGGGGCTCAGCTTGGAGTCGCCTTCCTTCACGACGACCTTGCGGCAGGCCAGACCACCCTGCGAGTTGATGTAGTCGCCCCACGCCTTCACGCCGTCCCACGAGCCCTTGAACAGGCCGGGCCGGATCGAGTTGTTGACGTCGGCGATGACCGTCACCGTGATCGTCGTCGGCGTCACGCCCACTTCGGTGCTCTTGAGCGGCGTGGTCTTGCAAGCGCTGGTCGCCGCGGGGGCGGTCGTCGTCGCACCACCCAGTCCGCCGCCGGAGCTGCTCCCTCCGCTGCTCCCGCCACCACACGCGGTGACAACGAGCACCAAAGCCGTCGCGAGGACGCACCAACGCAGCCGCATTCTGTCTCCCCCAGGGTCGCCTGACGGCCGAAGCGTACGGACATCGCGCACGCCTGTCGATCCGAAACGGCGCGCGGCGTTCTCGAACGTTCAGCAAGCCCGCGCGACCGCTCGGTAGAGTTCGACCACAGGCGTTGACCGAACCACCGACCAGGAGCGGTCCAGTGGCCGTGACCGTCCCCGCGGCGCGCTACACGTCGAGCGCGTTCGCGAGTATCGAGAACGATCGGTTGTGGCCCCGCGTGTGGCAGCTCGCGTGCTCGCTCGACCACGTGGCGAATCCCGGCGACTTCCACGAGCTCCGCATCGGGCCGCTGTCGGTCCTCCTGGTGCGGGGCGACGACATGGTGCTGCGCGCGTTCCAGAACGCGTGCCGGCACCGCGGCAGCGCGCTCTGCGAGGGCACCGGGTTCGGCCTGACCCGGATTCGCTGTCCGTTCCACCGATGGACATACGACCTCACCGGGGTACTCCGAGAGGCGCCGTCGCGACGGGAATTCGGTGTTCTCGCTGCGGATCCGGGGGATATGGGGCTGGTTCCCGTGCGCGTCGACACCTGGGGTCCGCTCGTGTTCGTGAACCTCGCGCTCGACGCCGAACCGCTCGCCGACTTCCTGGGCGCCGTCCCGGGCGACTGCGACTGGGCGCGCGTCGACGAGTTCCGTTGCACCGCCGCAGTGTCGATTCCCGCGCCGTGCAACTGGAAGACGCTCATCGACGGCTTCAGCGAGACGTACCACGTGCAGGGCATCCACCGCGAGATGCTGGCGATGTGCGACGACGTGAACGGACCGCAGAGCATCTGGGAGCGTCACGGCAAGCTTCGTCAGTCGTACGGTCTGCCTTCTCCCCGCCTGCGCGACCGGCCCGACGATCAACGGGTGTGGGAGGCGTTCGTCGAGGTGATGGGTGTACGCGTCGGTAACGACGCGCAGCGCGACGCCGGTCCGGCTCCCGAGGTGCCGTCGGGAGGAACCGTCCGGGGCGCGATCGCCCGGCTCGTACGGGAGCGAGGCATCGACGCCGGCCACGACTGGTTCGCCTCACTCGAC
>DATCCI010000001.1:0-2196 GCA_036511415.1 Acidimicrobiia bacterium | reverse complement strand
ACGCTGGCGCGGTTTCGGCACGCCAGGAATCCGTTTGAGGGCTGGAAAGCTCGAGCGGCCCGTCTTAGTGGATCCTCCGCCGCCTCTGGCGGGTGGAACGGGGATCGGTTCGATAATGCGATCGGCTTCCAATTGTTGGATGTATCCCGGCGTGACCGCTCGCGCATCTGGAGATCCCGCCGCGGCCTTGTTGCGCCAGGCGTAGATGGCGTCCCTCGCGGCATCGAGCGCCGACGGGTCGTCAACGCTGTCGTCGAGGAGCAGGCATGCCTCGATGTTGTGACCAATCCCGGATCCGGTGAAGTTCGCTGAGCCAATCGCGGCATGCCGGATTCCATCGGCTAGCTCGACGTAATAGACCTTCGGGTGGAACAGACCGTTGCTTGCGCCCACCAGCGTGAACGAGGCATTTTCAGGAACGTAGGTTCCGAGAAGCTCTAGCGTCTTTTCGAGGTCGGGGCCACTCAGGCGATCCTCGTTGGCTCCGATAACGAGGTCGAAACGCCCTCCTGATTTGAGCATCTTCTCGACATCGGCAGAGAACCGATCGAGAGCTTCATACCGGTAGTAGCCGCTCTGACAGGCGAACGCGTTCGCAGAGGGTAGGAGGCCAGCCAGCCAAGCATGGACAGTGTCGATGAACTGTCGTGATGCGGTGTCCGCGTATCGCATGGGCCCCGACTCTAGACATAAGCGGGGATCGCGGTATGCGTGGCCGAGGCTACTTCGACGTTGCGTTACGGCGCTGTCGTGCCTGAATCGCCGCGTGGACCTCGGGATCCGTTCGCCGCTCGTCCAGAAACGCCTTGAGGAGAGGCCGAACGACCTCGGCGGCTGAGCAGTCGTTTAGAAATGCCACAGCGGCGAGGACCTCGGCGTCCGACGGGTCGAGTCTGATGTTGACCTGCGATGCACGGCTCTTGGCTGACGATGGCACGATAGAATATAGATGCTATCATCTACACGAACGTGACCGGCGCACTCCTCGAGCGAATCTCGCGCGCACCTAGAGCGCCCTCTGTCCACATGTTGACGTGGATGTCGTATCGTCTGTTTCCATACGAGCGTCGACTGGGAATCCGCGAACTCGAGCGGCTCGGGCTAACGGTTCTGGAGGAACGAGACGACCAAGTCGTTGTCTTGGGCGACACGGAGGCCGTGATCGCCCGCTCGACGTACTTCCGCGAGGCAAGCGCAGACGAATGCACGGTCGAGACGATGCAGAAGCGGGTCGAGGCCGGACACCTAAGCCGCAGGGAGACGCGCTCCAATCGCCAGGCGACTCGTTACGGCTTGCACGGCATTCATGAGTACAAGGGCAAGTTCAACCCGCAAGTCGTACGCGCGCTATGCAACGTCGTTGACCCAATCTCCGAAGTTCTAATCGATCCGTTCTGCGGCAGCGGAACTGCGCTGCTCGAGGGCCTTCGCCTCGGAATGGATGTGGTTGGGATCGACCAGTCACCAATGGCTTGGTTTCTGACGTCAGCGAAGCTGAAAGCCGCGACAACCGCGGACAAACGTGCTCTCAGGAGAGATCTGACGACTTTGTCCGAGACCGTCGCCAAGGCATGCAGCCGCGCCCAGGCACGGCCATCCAAACGCCACAACGTTCCAGCCCTGAGCGCAACCTCCGTCGATTACCTTCGTGATTGGTTCCCGGAGGCCGCGTTCTCGGGCTTGGCGGGCGCACTCAAGACGCTTCAGGCGACTCCGCCGTCGACCGCGCGCCGCCTATGCGAAGTGGCCTTGTCGTCGATCCTTCGCGACGTTTCGCTCCAGATGCCAGAGGACCTTCGGGTCCGGCGGCGTCCCGAGCCCTTCGAGGCACCCCCGCTAGCACCGCTCTTTCTTGAGAGCGTCGCCGCGATCCTCGAGGGCCTGTCCGAGATGGAAGGTTGGGACGGAATACCGGGGGCGCACACCGTCGTACGTGGGTCGGCGAATGACCGCAGCGCGTTCGCCAGCGTCCGAGGTAGCCGACGTCGGCTGATCTTGACCTCGCCGCCCTACGCAACCGCCCTCCCCTACATCGACACGGACCGGCTTTCGATTCTCGCGCTCGGATTAGCCGACGTGTCGGCCCTGACACCGCTCGAGCGCGATCTGCTCGGAAGCCGCGAGTGGGTAAGAGCCGAGCAGATGTATTGGGATGAGCGTCGTGCCAGCAACGCCGACAAGATGCCGCCGGCAGTG